>NZ_JAKGBH010000029.1:0-61111 GCF_021532515.1 Pseudoalteromonas sp. PAST1
AGGACATATCATCGAAGTGCTGAATTAGAGACATAAAAAATCCGATATTATTTCTAATATCGGATTTTGAAGCTATGAAAAGATCAGTCAAGTGATCATAAAAATATTCTTAACTGATCAGCATTACGCTATAGAGCGGCTTTTAAATAGTTGTAAAAGTATTACTTCACTTCTTTACCAGCTGCTTGTTGGTCAGCATGGTAGCTTGAGCGAACAAATGGACCACAGGCCGCATGTGTAAAGCCAATTTCGTCTGCATAATCTTTTAAAGCATCAAACTCTGCTGGCGGCACATAGCGTTTAACCGGTAAGTGGTGCTTAGAAGGTTGTAGGTATTGACCTACCGTTAGCATATCAACGTTATGCTCGCGTAAATCACGTAATACTTCTTCGATTTCGCTAATTTCTTCACCTAAACCTACCATCAAACCAGATTTAGTTTTCACATCTGGATGTGCTTCTTTAAAGCGGCGTAACAACTCAAGTGACCATTTATAGTCAGCACCTGGACGCGCTAATTTGTATAAACGCGGTGCTGTTTCTAGGTTGTGGTTAAATACATCTGGCGGCGTCTCGATTAAGATATCAAGGGCTCTGTCCATACGACCACGGAAGTCAGGTACTAGAATTTCAATCGTGATTTCTGGGTTGTGCTTACGAATTTCACGAATACAGTCAGCAAAGTGCTGTGCACCACCATCACGTAAATCATCACGGTCTACTGACGTGATTACAACATAGCTTAGCTTCATGTCTTTAATAGTCAGCGCTAGCTTTTCTGGCTCAGCTGCATCTGGCTTTAATGGACGGCCATGGGCAACATCACAGAACGGACAACGACGAGTACAAATAGCACCTAAGATCATGAAAGTCGCAGTACCATGGTTGAAGCATTCAGATAGGTTAGGGCACGAAGCCTCTTCACACACTGAGTGTAAACCATGTTTACGCATCGCTTGTTTAATACCATCAATACGTTCAGTTGATTTTGGTAAGCGAATTTTTAGCCACTCTGGCTTACGCAACATTTCGTTTTTTTCAGTCGGTAAAACTTTAACTGGGATCAGTGCCATTTTTTCTGCATCACGCAGTTTTACGCCTGGTTCCATTTTGACTGGTTTATTCATTCGTTTTCAAACCCTTCAGTGTGCTTAACCACAGTAGCATTAAGCTTTTTAATCATGTGTTTTACAAGCCCTGCACCTGCTTGCTCGAGGTTTTGCGGACCGTTAAGATCGGTTGTTTGCACCATGTTCATACCAGCATAGCCGCATGGATTAATACGTAAGAATGGACTTAGATCCATACTTACATTTAGTGCTAAACCGTGGAAAGAGCAACCGCGGCGAACGCGAAGGCCTAATGAGGCAACTTTGCTGTCGTTAACGTAAACACCGGGTGCGTCCGCTTTCGCGTAGGCATCAATGTCGTAGTCTTTTAACGTATCAATAATGCACTCTTCAAGCCAGGTTACTAGCTCCCTTACACCAATGTTTAAACGACGTAAGTTGAATAGCACATACATCATTTGTTGGCCTGGTCCGTGATAGGTAACTTGACCACCACGATCCACTTGGATCACTTCGATATCACCGGTATTTAATAAGTGCTCAGCTTTGCCTGCTTGGCCTTGCGTAAATACAGGCTCATGCTCTACAAGCCAAATTTCATCTGCTGTGTGCTCATCACGGGTGTCGGTAAAAGATTGCATTTTTTGCCAAATTGGCATGTAACGCTGACGACCTAATTGACGAACGATTAATTCTCTTTCGCTCACGAGTTACTCCGTAATCGGCCTATAGCATGTGACGTACGTCATCGATGTTGCTGATCACGTTATAAATTTCTTCGATGTGCTCTTTACTTGTAACCGTTGCTACAAGCGTTACAGATTCGTAATTACCTTTGCTGCTTGGTTTTACCTTTGGCGCATAATCGCCAGGTGCAATTGGTTGCAGCTTTTCTAGGATTTGATCTGTTAGATTTACGTTAGCTAAGCCCATGATTTTAAATGTGAATGGGCAAGGGAAATCTAAATACTCATCAAACTTAGTATTTTTTACAGGTTGAACCACGACGGTGACTCCTCAAACAGTGAGTGTGCTTAATAGAGGTGTTCTCTGCCATTTCTTGGCGTTAAGCAAACTTAGATTACGACGCACTCGACCCAGCGCGACTGATATGGGGCGCATTCTATCATTTTTCAGACAAAAAAAAACGCCTTGCGGTGCAAGGCGTTTATAAACTTTATGTCCAGATTACTGAATTTGTAAACGTAGGTAATCGTAGATCTTGCTAAAGAAGCTGCCTTCTTCCACTTCTTCTAGTGTAACTAGTGGATATTGTGCAATTTCTTCACCTTCAAGCTGTAAGAATAGCGTGCCTACTTTAGTACCTTTTGCAAGCGGTGCTTCTAATGTTTTATCAAGCTCAAAGTTCGCCTTTAAATTTTTACGCTGACCACGTGGAATCGTAATTGGCGTATCTTCTAAGATACCTAACGATACGTTTTCTTTGTTACCCATCCAAATACGTTGCTCAGCAAAGCTGTCGCCTGCTTTATATGGCGTGATTGTTTCGAAAAAGCGGAAACCGTAGTTCAATAGTTTTTTGCTTTCAACTTTACGAGCACGTTCGCTTTCTGTGCCCATTACTACCGCGATTAAACGCATATCATCTTTAGTTGCAGAAGTTACTAAGCTATAACCCGCTTCTGATGTATGGCCAGTTTTAATACCGTCAACGTTCATGCTTTCATCCCATAACAATGAGTTACGGTTGTATTGCTTGATGCCGTTAAAAGTGAATGATTTTTTCGCGTATACTTCGTACTCATCTGGTACATCGCGAATAAGTGCAGCACCTAAAGTTGCCATATCACGTGGTGTCGTGAAGTGTTCGTTAGTATCTAAACCATGGCTATTTACGAAGTGGCTGTTAGTCATGCCAAGTTTTTCAGCGTGGGCATTCATTAAATCAGCAAATGCGCTTTCACTACCAGCAATGTGTTCTGCCATTGCTACACAGGCATCGTTACCCGATTGAATAATGATACCGTGGTTTAAGTCATCAACGCTGATCTGCTTACCGACTTCGATAAACATTTTTGATGATTCAGGGAAATTCTTTGCCCAGGCTTTTTCACTGACTGTAACCATATCAGTTGGTGCAATATTACCTGCTTTGATTTCAGTACCAATTACATAACTGGTCATCATTTTGGTTAAACTAGCCGGTGCTAATTTTGTATCTGCTTCGCCTTCGGCAATCACTTTACCTGTGGTGAAATCAACCAAGAAATAACCTTTCGCATTAACTTGAGGTGGGGCAGGGATAATTTGGGCTGTTGCAGAAAATACGCTAGCAGTGCAAACAAGGCCACAAACGCCACTTAAGATTTTATATTTTATAGATTTCATCGTACTCATTAATGGTTAAAGTTAAACATGTTGCGTTGACCTATTCTAAAGGTCTTACTCACTGTAAAGCAAGAACGCGTTCTGAAATTGGTTTTGTTTTAGCTTTTCTAAAACTGCTTGTGCTTCTGCGGCATCTTTTATTGGACCAAGACGTAATCGATAGATTCCATCTTTTTCAACAATGTTTGTTGGCACATGATATTGCTGACGAAGTTGAAACGCGAGCGCTTCAACATTAGCAAGAGTACTTCCCGCTGCAACCTGAATGTAGCTTAAACGAGGGGCAGAATTGGCAAGGGTAACAGCCTCAACCTTAACACGGGCTGTACCTTGTCGGTAATAACCTAATTTATAGGCCGCAGAATAAGATAAATCGATAATCCGGTCATCATGAAATGGGCCACGGTCGTTTACACGAACAATTACTGATTTTCCGTTATCTAAATTTGTTACTCTGGCAAAGCTCGGTAGCGGCAGCGTTTTATGGGCTGCTGTCATCGCAAACATATCGTACACTTCGCCGTTTGAGGTGTGGTAATTGTGAAACTTTCGACCATACCACGAAGCAATGCCTTCTTCAGAGTAGCCAGTTTCATCTAGCATCGGCGTGTAGCGTTTACCACGGACTTCGAAAGGACGACTAGCGCTTGCACTTTTAACAACCGCCGTGACTATGGCATCTTGCATTTCAAGTTCGGTTGGTTTGCGAAGCGGGGCTGCATCATGCTCCATAGCATAACGGCCTTGCTGAGATGAAGAGCTACATGCTGCTAGCAGCACAGAAAATAACGCTATAAGTAAGTAATTAACTCGCTGTGTCATTATTTTAAAAGCATCCTTTTATCGGTGGCGATAGACATGATAATGCCAAATCCGGCCATCAAGGTCACCATTGAGGTGCCACCATAACTTATTAGAGGTAACGGAACACCTACTACAGGCAGTAAGCCCGAAACCATGCCAATATTTACAAATACATAAACAAAGAAGGTCAGTGTTAATGCGCCGGCAAGCAACTTACCAAACGCATCTTGTGCGTTTACCGCAATATATAAGCCACGACCAATAATAAACAAGTACATACAAAGTAATAAACAAACCCCGAACAGGCCAAACTCTTCGCTTAGTACAGAAAAAATAAAATCGGTATGACGCTCAGGTAAAAACTCTAATTGTGATTGGGTACCTTGCAGCCAGCCTTTACCTTCAATGCCGCCAGAACCTATCGCAATTTTCGATTGAATTATGTGGTAACCCGAGCCAAGCGGATCGCTTTCAGGATCTAAAAAGGTCAGTACCCGTTGTTTTTGATAATCAAGCATCACGTAATGCCAAAACGGCCATGCTGCCAAACCAACAGTAGCAGATAAAAAGCCAATAAGACGCCAACTTAGCCCAGATAAAAACAATACAAATATCCCTGAACTGGCAATCAAAATAGAGGTGCCTAAGTCGGGTTGTTCTTTAATTAAAATGGTTGGCACCATTACAATCGCAAAGCCAATAATTAAATGAATGATTCTTGGCGGTAAATGGTTACGCCCGATATACCATGCAACCATCATTGGCACGGCTATTTTCATTAACTCTGACGGTTGGAAACGGGTTACTCCTAAGTCTAGCCAGCGCTGAGCGCCTTTTGAACTAACCCCAAATAACAACACCCCAACCAGCATTAAAAGCCCCACGCAGTAGAGCGGAATAACCATACTCTTTAATGTGTTAGGCGAAAACTGGGCGAGTATAAACATACCTAGGATAGCGCCAAACATACGTGTTGCGTGGCGTATCATCATTGCAGAGTCTTGGCCGCTGGCACTGTATACAATAGCAAGGCTGGCTACCATCATCGTCATAAGGGCGATAAGTAGTGGTAAATCGAGGTGTAGGCGCTGCCATATTGAGCGTTTTTTATTTAATGGGATCATGGCGCGTCACTTTGGGCTATTTGAATCGGGTTCGCTGAGAAGTAGTAATCCATTAATTGACGCGCAATAGGCGCACCAACTGTACTACCACCACCGGTGTTTTCAACCACCACAGAGACCACAATTTGTGGATCGTTATAGGGTGCAAAACCAACATAGATAGCGTTATCACGTTGGCGCTCTTTAAGTGATTTTGCGTCGTAACGCTCACCTTGAGCAATACTCACAACCTGAGCAGTACCTGTTTTACCTGCTGGGTCATAATTCGCCCCTTTAAATGCTTTATGAGCAGTACCTGTGACTTTATGTACGGTGTTGTGCATGGCGTCTAGCGCAATTTGCCAATGATGAGGATTTTTTAATACTACAGGTGGCTTTTCATCATTATTAATTTGCGTTACTTCGTTTTCTTTTTTAGCGACTTGTACAAGGTGCGGAGGGTGATCGAGTCCACGGTTCACTAAGATGTTGGTTGCATTAGCTATTTGCATTGGTGTTGCGGTCCAATAACCTTGCCCGATACCTACAGAAATGGTGTCGCCGCGCCACCATGATTCTCTAAAGCGGGCTTCTTTCCATTCTCGCGATGGCATAATGGCAGATGTTTCTTCATGAATATCGATTCCAGAGAGTTCGCCAAAGCCAAACTGCGTCATAAAGTCACTGATTTTGGTGATCCCTAAACGGTAAGCAACATCGTAAAAATAGGTATCGCATGACTCTTCAATAGCACGATAAACATCAACATGGCCATGGCCCCAACGTTTCCAGTCACGCCATTTGTGCTCCACGTTAGGAATTTGGAAAAAACCCGGATCCCAAATTTGTGTTTGCTCGGTTACCAGTCCTTCTTCAAGAGCAAGGATCGACATATGAGGTTTTACTGTAGAGGCAGGTGCATAACGGCCTTGCGTGGTTCGGTTAATTAGCGGTCGGTCTGGGTTTAACAACTTTTTGTAATCTGTGCTGCTGATACCATGGACAAATAAATTCGGGTCATAACTTGGGTTGGAGTAAAGTGCTAAAACGCCGCCATCTTTAGCATCAAGCACTACAATGGCACCACGCATATCTTTTAAGGCATGTTGAGCAATTTGTTGCAGGCCAATATCCAAAGTCAGTACTAAGTCGTGACCAGGCTCAGGTGGCGTGAGGCTTAAAGTGCGGATAACTCGGCCACGGTTATTCACTTCAACGCGCTGCGAACCAACCACACCATGAAGAAGTTCTTCGTAATACTTTTCGATACCCAGCTTACCAATGTCGTGGGTTGCACGGTAGTTAGTTGCTTGGTCTTCTGCTTCCAGTTTGGTGAGTTCTTTTTTGTTGAGTTTGGCAACATAACCTAGGGCATGGGTAAGGGTATCACCATAAGGGTAATAGCGAGCTAAACGCGCTTCGATACTAAAGCCAGGAAACTTATGCTGATTAACCGAGAACTTTGCAACTTCGGTTTCGTCTAAACGGGCTTTTAATACTTGGCTTTTAAAGCGGCGATTGTGCTTAATGTCATCTAGAAAGTCAGCTTTTTGTTGCTCAGTTATTTTAATAACTTTTTCAACTTCGCTCAGTGCCTCTTCAAGGTTATCAACTTCCTCGGGTATTACTTCTAAATTATAAACTGGCTTGTTTTCAGCCAGTAATACGCCATTTCTGTCGTAAATAAGCCCACGGTTAGGGGCAATTGGAATAACTTTGATGCGGTTATCGTTCGAACGTGTTTGATAATCTTGATGTTCGATAACTTGGATGTTGTATAGGTTAGATAACAACACACCAATTAACAGTGTCACAAACACAAAACCCACAAATGCTCGGCGAGCAAACAAGTTTGCTTCAGCCGAGTGGTCTCGAATCGTGGGTCTGTGTTTTCGCATTGGCTTTACTACTCGCGATGATAAGGGTGGTTGTTATTCAAGCTCCAGCCTCGGTATAGGCTTTCTGCAACAATGATGCGCACTAGCGGGTGCGGTAGTGTCAGGTTTGATAATGACCACTTTTGCTCAGACGCTGCAATACACTCAGGTGCTAAGCCTTCTGGTCCACCAATCAATAAGCTAACATCGCGACCATCAAGCTGCCACTTTTCCATACTTTTTGCCAGCTGATGGGTATCCATTGGTTTACCCGTCACCTCTAGCGTTACAATGCGGTTACCTTTAGGGATCGCAGCTAGGGTCTTTTCGCCTTCAAGTTGTAAAATACGTTTGATATCCGCATTTTTACCACGTTTACCTGCGGGGATTTCAATTAGCTCAAGAGGCATATCACGCGGGAAGCGACGTTGATATTCTGTGAATCCGGTTTCAACCCATGCTGGCATTTTGGTGCCAACAGCAATCAATTGTATTTTCAAAATGGTTACCTATGTCCTTGCTAAGGGTTAGCCCCAAAGTTTCTCTAGATCATAGAAGTCGCGAGTTTGGTCTTGCATAACATGCACAACCACATCACCTAGGTCTACAAGCACCCATTCACCTTCGTTTTGGCCTTCGTAACCGAGAGGTTCTTCACCAGCATGGCGTGCTTCTTTAGCAACATGATCAGCAATAGATTGTACATGGCGTTTAGAGTTACCTGAGCACACTAACATGTAATCAGTAATGTCAGACTTACCACGAACATCAAGCTGTACCACATCACGGGCTTTCATATCGTCGACTTTATCAAGGGCAAATGCGAGTAGTTGTTTAGAATCCAAAGTGTTTTCTCAAAAATAAATAATCTTAATTTGTTATTTTATCACGCAGGCAGTATTTATTCATCTGTTTGGTAAAGATGATGCTGCGCAATATAGTGACTTACATTGGTAGGTAAAAGTTCCGCTATATCATTATTTAAATGCAGCTTTTTTCTTATTTCGCTTGAGGCGGCATTAACTTGTAAGCCATTTAAAAAGAATAACTTACCTGCAGGGGCTTGTTGTAGCTGGCTAAGTTGCTCTGTTACGGCATTCTCTTTATAAGCTGCAAGTTCACCAGATACTTGGCAGTGCTGCCCCGGACGCTGGTACACCACAATATGACAAAGTTTGACAACTTCTTGCCATTTAAACCATTTATCTAGGCTATTGAATGAGTCCATGCCGATTAAAAACATAATCGGCGCTGCTGGGTTTTCTGCACGAAGCTCTTCTAAACTCAGCAAAGAATAAGACGCACCTTCTCGGTTTAGTTCGCGGTAATCGATAGCAAAATGCGGATTGTCGTCAATCGCAAGTTTTAGCATGTTTATACGATGCTCATCACTTATTCCTGGCTTGGCTTTGTGAGCAGGAATAGCACAAGGCATGAAGTAAAGGGTATCGAGTTGGCACTGCTGAACACACTGCTGGGCCATATTAATATGACCTAAGTGAATTGGATCAAAGGTGCCACCAAAAATAGCAATCATGAATTGTTACTCTTAGTCAAAGACCGGGTGGCAAGGTAAAGGTATCGCCACAGGTTGGCAAAACACTAAGCATATTTGCATTAATGCTTGGTAGGGGGCTACAAGGTTGCCTTGTTTATATGCGGCATCAAACTGGGCTAATTGTTTGGTAATTTGTTCGAGTACTTGGATGTTCAAGCGGTTTAAGGCCTGTTGTACAACAGCTTGTTGGTTTTTCCAAATATTATACTTTTTGTATAAATCAGCCATATTGGCACCATTCAAGCGCCCGTGTTGCATTGCCAGTAAGTTAGCTGCTTCTTTATTGATGGCCCAAAAAATACTCATGGCTTCAGTGTTATCGGCAGCCAGCTTAGTCATTACTTTAACTGCTTGTTCGGCGTGGCCATTTAATAAAGCATCACTCAAATCAAAAATATCAAATTTTGACTGATTCAGTAGCCCTTGCATCACAGCTTGCTGGTCAATTAGCTCACTACCATAAAGCAAAGATAGCTTTTCTAACTCTTGATGACAGGCAAGTAAATTTCCTTCAGTGGCATCAATTAAGCTTTGTTTTGCGTTGTTGTGAAGGTTTAAGTTTAAACGGTAGCATTGTTCATCTAACCAGCGGCTCAGGTGATTACCTGTTAATGGGTAACAAGGAACAAATAAGCCTTGCTTATCGAGGGCTTTAAACCAAGCACTGCGTTGAATATCTTGGCTGGCTTTGGCGCCTTTTAAAACCAAAATAGTATCGGGGTTAGCAAGCTCAACAAGCTGCTTAAAGATTTGGCTGCCTTGCGTACCAGGTTTTTGCTCGTTTAAATCAAACTCAATTAAGGTACGAGCGCTGAACAGTGACATACTTTGATATTGAGCAACAATTTCTTGCCAGTCAAAACCCGGCATTAAGGTAAATTTGATTACCTCGTCAAAGCCTTGCTGTTTAGCTGCTTGGCGAATTTGCATGATGCACTGCGCAATTTGATAAGGCTCTTCACCAAACACCATGTAAAAAGGCGCGAGGCCTTTTTTTAACTGGCTAGGAAGCTGGTTTGCATAACAACGCATTACAGTTGTGATAACTCACGAACAATACGACGACTCGCTTGCTTACGAATTTCGCCTAATAGCAAATCAAGCTCTTTTGCTTTTGCAAGGGCATTGTCTGGGTCGTCTTGGTAGTTACGATACAATTCAAAGCTTTGATTAATCGCTTTTTGTCCAGGGCGCTTGAGGGTATAGCTTACGCTGTAGGCAAGTTCATATTCAGCAACCTGACCATTATCAAACAATGACAGAATTTGACGCTCTAAGCGGTCTTTATGAATCTTTAACTCAGGATGTTTACCAACTTGGTTAAGCTCAACTTTACTCGCAATCAGTTCTTTTTCGACTAATTCGAATAAGGCTGACTTTTCATCATCACCAACAAGGGTGATTACTTTCAAGTCGTCAGGCAAGTTAGAGGCTTTCTTTAAGTGAAAGCCACAACTTGTCAGCAGTAAACAGACTAGCGCAAGGGCTAGTCCGTTTTTCAGTGCGTGAAGCGCTGCCATCTTAGTTAGCAACCACGTTAAGTAGTTTGCCTGGTACGTAAATTACTTTACGGATAGTCGCGCCATCAGTGAACTTAGTCACGTTTTCTTCAGCAAATGCTAATGCTTCAACTTGCTCTTTAGTTGCATCTGCAGGCACTGTTAACTTAGCACGTAGCTTACCGTTAACTTGTACAATGATTAGCTTCTCATCTTCAACAAGTGCTGACTCATCAACTGTTGGCCATGCTGCATCTAATATATCGCCTTCTTTGCCAAGGTCTTGCCATAACTGGTGACACATGTGCGGTGTGATAGGCGCAAGCATGATAAGTAATGCTTCAAGTGCTTCGTTAGCAATTGCTACATCTTGTTTATCAGCAAGTGGTGCTTTAAGTAACTTGTTCGAAATTTCCATGATAGCAGCGATTGCAGTGTTGAATGTTTGACGACGTTCAACGTCATCAGTCACTTTTGCAATTGCTTTATGAAGTTCACGGCGAAGTACTTTTTGGTCGTTATTTAACGCTGACTTATCAAGCGCTTGATAACCTACTGTTTCAACATCAACAGCGTATTTCCAAATACGTTTTAAGAAACGCATTGCACCTTCAACACCTGAATCAGACCATTCAAGAGTTTGCTCTGGTGGTGCAGTGAACATCATGAATAAACGCACTGTGTCCGCACCGTACTGGGCGATAACTTGTTGTGGGTCGATACCGTTATTTTTCGATTTCGACATTTTGCTCATGCCCGCAGAGAATACTGGCTCGCCATCTTCTTTGTGCCACGCTTTAACAACACGACCTTTGTCGTCTGTTTCAGTTTGTACGTCTGTTGGTGAAATCCAGATATCACCGCCTTTCTCATCTTTACGATAGAAAGTATCAGCTAGTACCATGCCTTGACATAATAAGCGCTCAAATGGCTCATCTGAGTTTACTAAACCAAAGTCACGTAATAGTTTGTGGAAGAAACGCGAGTAAAGTAAGTGCAAGATCGCATGCTCAATACCACCAATGTATTGGTTTACTGGTAACCAGTAATTGGCAGCACCTGGCTCGATCATGCCTTCGTCAAAACGTGGGCTACAGTAACGAGCGTAGTACCAAGACGACTCCATGAAGGTATCGAAGGTATCTGTTTCGTGGAATGCAGGCGCGCCATTTACTGTTGTTTTAGCCCACTCAGGATCAGCTTTGATTGGTGAAGTCACACCATTCATAACTACGTCTTCTGGTAAGCGAACTGGTAGCATGTCTTCTGTTGCTGCAAGCTCATCACCATTTTCGTCGCTAAGCATTGGAATTGGAGAGCCCCAGTAACGCTGACGGCTAACACCCCAGTCACGTAGACGGAAATTAACTTTACGCTCACCTACACCCAGTGCTTCTAGTTTGTCTGCAACGGCATTAAACGCTGCTTCAAACTCAAGACCATCGAACTCACCTGAGTTAACTAACACGCCTTTTTCTGTGTATGCTTGATTGTCTAAATCAACCGTTTCTACAGAACCTGCAGCTGGTGCGATAACTTGGGCAATTTCAAGGCCATAAGCTGATGCGAACTCGTAGTCACGTTGGTCATGTGCAGGAACAGCCATTACAGCGCCTGAGCCGTAATCCATTAATACAAAGTTAGCAACCCAAATCGGTACTTGCTTACCTGTTAATGGGTGAATCGCATAAAAGCCAGTTGCAATGCCTTTTTTGTCCATGGTGGCCATGTCTGCTTCAGCGATTTTCGTGTTTTTACATTCATCAACAAACATAGCTACAGCGTCGCTGTTTTTAGCGGCTTCTTGTGCAATTGGGTGACCTGCAGCAACTGCTACGTAAGTCACACCCATGAAGGTATCTGGGCGCGTTGTATAAACACTGAATGTGTCTTCGTTATCAGCACGCTTAAATTCGATTTCTAAACCTTCAGAGCGACCAATCCAGTTGCGCTGCATGGTTTTAACTTGCTCAGGCCAGTGATCAAGTTTATCTAAATCGTCTAGTAGCTCTTGTGCGTAATCAGTGATTTTGATGAACCATTGTGGAATTTCTTTTTGCTCAACAATGGCACCTGAACGCCAACCACGACCATCAATTACTTGCTCGTTAGCAAGTACAGTTTGGTCAACTGGATCCCAGTTTACTGTTGACATCTTTTTGTATACTAAGCCTTTTTCATAAAGCTTAGTGAAGAACCATTGTTCCCACTTGTAGTATTCTGGGTGACATGTCGCGATTTCACGATCCCAGTCGTAACCAAAGCCTAGTTGCTTTAACTGGTTGCGCATGTAATCGATGTTTTCGTAAGTCCATTTAGCAGGGGCAGTGTTATTTTTGATTGCCGCATTTTCAGCAGGTAGACCAAACGCATCCCAACCCATAGGTTGCATTACGTTTTTGCCTTGCAAGCGTTGGAAGCGTGATACTACGTCACCAATGGTGTAGTTACGAACGTGACCCATGTGGAGTCGGCCGCTTGGGTATGGGAACATAGATAGGCAGTAATACTTTTCTTTGCTCTCATCTTCAGTGACTTTAAATACTTGGTTTTCTTCCCAGTAGGCTTGTACTTTTGACTCAATGTCTTGCGGGTTATATTGCTCTTGCATCTACGATTCCAGACTTCTTGCAAATTAATAAAAAATTGTCGATAAGGATAACCCAAAATACATGCTAATCACAGCGGCAAATAGGCGCTTTTGTTAATTTTCCAAGGAAATATATTTTCAGGGCAGGTTAACCTATACTCAACTAGAATAACGGTTGATTTTTCATCATTTTTGAAGGAGTAAGCGATGGCAGATTATAAATCTTGGCTTAGCGATTTAAGTGCATGGCTTAAAGACGTAAAAGATCATGAGCTAAAAGATGCAATGGAAAAATTTGTTGAGTCAGAGCAGGCACTTAAAGACTTAGGGCAAGAAAAGCTCAATCAGTATCGTGACTATCTACAACGCGATATCGACCACATTAAAGAAAACGACAGTCACTATGATTCACTCGCATGGCTAGAGCTTAAAGAATCGCTTTGGTATGAGTTATCGCACATTGAAGATAAAACCCAGCTCGAATGGCAAGCCTTAAACCAAGATTTTCAACATAATGGTGTTTATCAAGAGGGAGAATGGATAGCCATGGGCACATTAGTATGTAAAAATTGTCAGCATAGTTACGATGTTTACCATGCTACGCAAATTACTCCTTGTACTGAATGTGGCGGTATTTATTTTCGCCGTAAGGCATTACAACCTTAATCAGTGACGCAGGCTTGTGCTGGGCGTTACCTATAATGCCCAGTCAAGACTGGGAAATAAGAAGTTAGAATGACAAAAAAACTAATCCCTCTACCTATTTCTGCGTTAGCGCCTAAGATTGCCGCAAGTCATGTTGCGACTTGTATGCAAAACCCATATCCAGAAGCGTTGCCATTTATTGGTCAACAACGTGCACAAAGTGCCCTCGACTTTTCACTCGGAATGGAATTACCGGGTTACAATGTTTATGTGATGGGTGAAGCGGCTCATGGTCGTTACACCTTAGTAAAAGACAAACTCACAGCCCATTCAAAAGACCGCCCAACGCCTAATGAGTGGTTGTATGTTAATAACTATGATGACCACCGCGAGCCAATCGCGTTATTTATGCAAGCAGGTCAATCAAAGCAGTTAGCTGACGATATAGATTCATTTATCGACGAAGTACTCGATACATTCCCAGCAGCTTTTGATAACCCGGGTTATCAACGCAAGAAAAAATCAATCGACCGTGAGTTTACCGATACTTACGATGCGGCAATTACTGCTGTTGAAATTGCAGCACTTGAACAAAGTGTGGCACTGATTGAAGAAAATGGCGTTGTGGGATTTGCGCCTTTAGTGAATGGTAAACAACTGAGCGACAGTGAATTTTCAGCCCTTGATGAGCCACTGCGTATCGAATTTTATGAGGTTATCGAAAAGCTTGAAGATGCGTTAATCGAAGCATTAATAGAGCTTCCTCGTTGGAAACGAGAGTCATCCGAAAAACTACGTAACCTTAAAAAATCAACTGCTGAGCTTGCCACTAAGCCACTCATTAAAGCCCTTGAACATAAATACGCTACGCACATTGGTGTGTTGCGTTATTTAAAAGATATTCGTGAAGAAATCATTGATGCGGTACTTGAATGGCTCGACGATGATGAAAACGACGAAAACAAAGAAGACTTTGACCGTAAAGGGATGCTCACAGACTTCTTTGCACCAAATATTCTAGTCGAATACAAAGAGGGCGATGCAGCCCCTGTGGTGTATGAGCCGAATCCGACTTTTGGCAATATTTTCGGCAAAATTGAATATGCGACTTCGCAAGGCTCGCTTATCACCAGTTACCGCTCAATTCAGCCAGGTGCACTGCACCGTGCTAATGGTGGCTATTTGATTATGGATGCCGAGAAAGTCATGGCGAACCCACAAGTGTGGGATGGCCTTAAGCTTTCTCTAAAAACGCATCAAATCAAAAACGACTTACCTTATCAAGACAGCTCTGTGGGAAGTAGCTTTACGTTACGTCCGCAGCTTATTCCTCTTGATGTAAAAATAGTGCTGCTAGGCTCTCGCGACCTTTATTACACCATTGGTGAATATGACGAAGAGTTTGCAGAGTTATTCCGTGTCCTTGCTGACTTTGATTATTACTTACCAAGTAGCGATAAACTGCAATATCAGTTCATTACCAAGGTAACTGAATATTGTCAGCAAACACTTAATTGCACCGTAAATGAAGCTGCAATGGCAAGATTATTAAAGTTTAGTTATCGCCAAGCTGAGCACCATAACAAGCTCTCAGCTCGCTTTGCAGATGTATTAGAGTTAGTGGCAGAAGCCAGTTTTTATGCCAAACAAGATGGCCAAACCGTGATTGATGCTCATCACATAGATGAAGCCATTGTTGGTAAGCAATACCGCACAGGGCAAATTTCAGAAACCATGCTGAGTGATATTAAAGAAGGGCAAATTTTAATTGCAACCGAAGGTCACGCAGTGGGCAAAGTAAATGGCTTAACTGTGCTACATATTGGTGATACCTCATTTGGCACACCTGCACGCATTACAGCCACTGTGTACGCAGGTGCAGATGGCGTTATTGACGTTGAACGTGAAGCCGAGCTAGGCAAAGCCATTCACTCAAAAGGGGTGATGCTATTAACCGGTTACTTAGGTAATAAGTATGCTCAGCAATTTAGCCTAACGCTCAGTGCCAATATCGCAATAGAGCAAAGCTATGGCTACATCGACGGTGATAGCGCCTCATTAGCAGAGCTGTGCGCGCTTATATCAGCCATTACAAACTTACCTATTAGCCAATCTATTGCACTGACGGGGTCGATTAACCAGCATGGTGATGTGCAATCAATTGGTGGTGTAAACGAGAAAATAGAAGGCTTCTTCAAACTTTGCAAAATGCGAGGCTTAACCGGTGAGCAAGGGGTGATTATTCCTAAATCAAACCAAGTTAATTTAGTGCTTGATGACGAAGTACTCGATGCCGTTGAAAAAGGGCGCTTTAATATTTATGCCGTTGAAACCGTTGATCAAGCACTGAGCTTATTAATGGATAAAGACGCAGGTGAAATGACCGCAGAAGGTTACCCTGAAGGCTCTACAAACGCGCTAGCCTTAGCAAGGCTTGCCAATATTGCAGATATTGTAAATGGCGACAATGATGATGAGAAGGACGCAGAATGATTAATTTAATACTTTTACTGATCATTGGTATTTTTTGTTTTTTAATTTTTAAAAATAGTAAAAAGGCGAAGCTTCAAGCGCTTGAAAATGAGAAGCTTGCCGCGGATTTTTTAGCGAATAATGGTAAAGCTGATGATGTTCATGAAACCGCATCTGGGCTGCAATACAAAGTTGAGCAAAGTTCAGGGAATGACACAAAGCCAAGTGCAACCAGTAAAGTAAAGGTTCACTATCATGGTACGCTTATGGATGGTAGTGTTTTTGACAGCTCAGTGGTAAGAAACTCGCCTATCAGCTTCGGCTTAAATCAAGTCATTGCAGGTTGGACCGAAGGCTTACAGCTAATGAACGAAGGGGATAAGTTTACCTTTTATATCCCGCCTCAGCTTGCTTACGGCCGTAAACGCGTCGGCAGCATTCCAGCAGGCTCGCTACTTATATTTGATGTAGAGTTGATAAAGATTAATGAATAAATATCTTTTTTAGCAATTTATCGTTTTGTTCGCTGACTTTCAGATTTTAGGAATATTCTGATTGTATATGTATATGTATATGTATATGTATATGTATATGGTTTTATTTATTTCGTTTTTAAAATATAAGGGATTTTTTATGAACAAAATTATAATGTTATTGATTGTTGGTCTTTTTACTGGTGTATCTTTGCCTGTATTTGGTCAGGCAGATGTTGAAATTTGTAACAATTGTTCAAAGAGCCAACAAGAAAGAGTAGCAAGGTTTAGTACTAATTATAATACTGAAGCAATAATTGTTGTTGATATGATCAATGAACGGGCTACAAAGTTCGATACCTACTACTCTGAGGACCGCTTTGGTGAACCAGTTGCAGATGTTTATGAAACTAGCTTGAGCAGTAATGAGCTTCACGATTTAGCGCTCCTTTACGAATATCGGAAAGAATTAGTCCGTGTGGTAACACAGGCTTCTGAAAAAAGCATGCTCGCTCAAGGGACAAACATGCGGAAAAATAATCATACGACCATGCAATCTAGCCCCAGCTCTAATGATAATTATGCGTTAGGAAAGGAAATAGATGTAAAAGGTAGTCCGTATGATTTTTTAGTGTACAGTTTTGTTCGAAATGATGTTTATGATTTTTATTTTGGCGGGAAAACGTCTGGACTCACCAGAATATTGTCACAAACAATGCGAACAATTAAGTTTCCTAATATGAATAAGTTAGAGGTATACGTCCGTATAAACTTTTACAGTGATGATTTAGCACAGACTGGAAATGGCTTTATTAGTGTAACGTTAGATCAAACAACAGAGTCATTCAATATCTTAGGTGGTAGAGATGGTGACAATAATTCCATCCCACTAAATCGTAGTCAGGTAAATGGAAAAGGATTCGTATTTTCAAATGGTGGCGGTGAGCAGGTTAAATTCGGATACTATATTCTTTCATTTGGTGGCGGTGGCGGTGGCGGTGGCGGCGGCTGTCGAGTTGTTAAAACTGAAACTAAGGGAAATAGAACAATTTATACTTATCAATGCTAGTATTGAGATTGGTTTTCTGGTTTTGAACCACCTACTTAGTAGGTGGTTGTCGGTTAAGCTTTGACCAAAATTATTAATGTTCATTTCTTAGGTGTTATTTCTTAACCCTAACAAATACACCCACAGCGCTCAGTAATATCACTACCGCCCATACTGGCCAATTGCCATATTGACTATAAATGCTATCGCCTTTAATTAACGTGATATTGGCTTCGAGTACATCCGCTTTAAATTGTGGCATAGCTAATTGTGATTTAGCGATAGGGTCGTAAACGGCGCTAATACCATTGTTGGTCACGCGAATTAGCGGGCGCTGTAACTCTAAGGCGCGCATACGCGCTATTTGCATGTGCTGATGCGGGCCATGTGAGTCACCGAACCATGCATCGTTACTCACCGTGAATAAAATGTCGGAGTCACTGCGATAATTACCACGAACCAACTCAGAAAAGGCAATTTCATAGCAAATAGCCGGTAAAATGTTTAAGCCATTTGCGCGTAAATTGTTTTGCACTTCATCACCACGGGTAAAGGAGGACATAGGCAAATCAAACAGTGGCGCAATTGGGCGCAAGAAGTCCTGAAACGGCACAAACTCACCAATGGGTAATAACTGATGCTTTTGGTAGCGGTTTTTACCTAAATATTGATAGTGGCCTTCACTGTCATCGTGTTCTTTTTTACCAAGCACTATTAAGGTATTAAAAATGTTACGCGTGTCGTATTGGTAATCAACGATACCGGTAATAAGCGCGGTGTCATTAAACGTTGCAGCACTATCAAGGCCTGTTAAATACTCGGTTGATAATGCTTCAAGCTCAGGCACAGCAGCTTCTGGCCAAACAATTAAATCAGCATTCCAATGCAGGCGAGTCATATCTTGGTATTTGCTCATAGTCGTCCAAAACTCAGACGGCTCAAAACGAAGATGCTGTTTAATATTACCCTGCACCAGTACAGTTTTAATGGTTTTATCTTGGTAGTGTAGCTGGTTGCTGCTTGCAATCGTATATAAGCCAGCTAATAGGGCTACAGAGGCGATAAGTGGTTTGCCATCTTTGCTTGCTAGGCGATATAAAGCAAACGCAATTAACATACATACAAGCGTAATCCCAAACTCACCAATCACTGGGGCTAAAAAATTAAGTGGGCTGTCTGTTTGCGTGTAACCAAAACTCAGCCACGGAAAGCCTGTTAACAATGTGCCACGTAAGTATTCTGTGGTTGCGATAGCGGCGAGTAACCAACATATAAAGCTATATGGGCCTGTAGCAAGGCGTGTTGTCAGCCAAGTAGCTAATGCAGGATAAAGGGCTAAATAAGCACAAAGCAGCACCATTAACGAAAGTGATGCGATTAATGGCATGCCACCAAAGGTCGCTATTGATACATGCACCCAGCTTATACCTGCACCAAACCAACCTAAACCAAATAAAAAGCCATATTTAGCACTTTGTTTAGCGGCTAATTTACCGTTTGCGAGAGGGTTAATGCAGTAGAGTAGAGCACCAAGGGAAAGAAAAGTTATAAACCATAGGTTATAGGGTGCGTAACTTAAGGTTAAAAAGAGGCCCGCAACAAGTGCGAGCCAGGCTTTTTTATCTTTTGCAAGGTGACTTAGGTTAGTTAGCAGTTTCTTCACTGTCGTTATCATCAGCCTTTGGAATGGTGACTTGCAATTGTAAGATACGGCGGTTATCTGCGTTAGTGACTTTAAATTGTAAGCCTTCTACCTCGATTGTTTCACCACGACTTGGCATGTGACCAAATGCATGTAAAACAATACCACCTATGGTGTCAGCATCTGAGGTGCTGTAACCAGTTTTAAAATACTCGTTAAAGTCATCAACTTCAGTCAGTGCTTGCACAGCGTAAACGTGCTTTGCAACTTGGCGAATATCTTGTAGGTCTTCACTTTCATCGTGCTCGTCTTCGATTTCACCAACGATGATTTCAAGGATATCTTCGATAGTGACAAGACCAGACACACCACCATACTCATCAATAACAATCGCCATGTGGTAACGTTGTTGACGGAACTCATTAAGCAGCGTGTCTACACGTTTACTTTCAGGCACTACAACTGCAGGACGCAAATATTCACGTAAAGAAGGCAGTTGCTCATCTTTGTTGATGATCAGTGGTAATAAATCTTTTGCTAATAAAATACCTTCAACATGGTCTTTGTCTTCACATACCACAGGAAAACGTGAATGTGTTGAATCAACCATCATAGGTAATAGCTCTTCTAATGGTGTATCAACCTCTAAGGTTACCATTTGCGAGCGTGGGATCATGATGTCCCGCACTTTCAGCTCTGATACACCTAGCACCCCTTCAATCATATCTTTGGTTTCAGGGTCGATAAGGTCGCGTTCTTGCGCATCGGCAATTACTTCTACCAGCTCTTCTCTATTCTGGGGTTCCCCTTGCAACATTTGGGCTATGCGGCCCAGCCACGTTTTGCCAGAAGAACCCTGGCTAGTTTGCGAGTTGTCGTCGCTCATTGCGTCTAATTGCTCCGTTAATTTAAATATCGTCTCGATATGGGTCAGCGATGTTCAGATCGGCAAGTAATTGCTTTTCTATGCTTTCCATTTCAAGTGCATCTTCGTCCTTTATATGGTCAAATCCAAGTAAATGCAAGCATCCATGGATAACCATATGGGCAAAATGGTCGTGAAAGGTTTTTTCTTGCTCAATTGACTCGGCTAAAACAATAGCTGGGCAAATGATTAAATCACCCACTAAAGGTAACTCAATGCCCGGTGGTGCTTCAAATGGAAAAGATAAGACATTAGTCGGTTTATCTTTTCCGCGGTAATCATTGTTGAGCTGCCTGCTTTGTGCTTCATCGCTGATCACTATAGTCAGCTCTGCATCTTCACGGTAGTTGCTGAGGGCTTTGTCAGCCCATAGCTGGAATTGTTCAAAGCTTGGTAAGTCGTTAAACTCACAGGCTATTTGTAAATCTAATTCGGTCACGAGTTTGCTTCTTGTTGGTTTGCTTGCGCTTCTTTCGCACGTTGCTTCTCTGCACGTTTTAAACGTTCTGCTTCATCGTTTCGCTCATAAGCTTCAACGATACGAGCAACAACCGGGTGGCGAACCACATCGTGTGATTGGAAGAAGTTAAAGCTAATTTCATCGACACCGTTTAATACTTCGATGGCATGACGTAGGCCTGAGCGGGCACCGCGTGGTAAATCGACTTGTGTAATATCACCCGTGATCACCGCTTTTGAATTAAAACCAATACGGGTTAAGAACATTTTCATTTGTTCTGCTGTGGTGTTTTGGCTTTCATCGAGAATAATAAACGCGTCATTTAGCGTACGACCACGCATGTAAGCAAGTGGCGCAACTTCAATCACGTTTTTCTCAATCAGCTTTTCTACACGCTCAAAACCCAGCATTTCAAATAATGCATCGTATAGAGGGCGTAAATACGGGTCGATTTTTTGGCTTAAGTCACCTGGTAAAAAGCCTAGTTTTTCACCAGCTTCAACCGCAGGACGAGTTAATAAAATACGGCGAATTTCTTGACGCTCTAAAGCATCAACAGCTGCAGCAACCGCTAAATAAGTTTTACCTGTACCGGCTGGGCCAATACCAAAGGTAATATCGTGGTGCAAAATATTTGCAACATACACGCCTTGATTATCATTGCGCGGTTTAATAACGCCACGGCGAGTTTTAATCACCATGTCTTTGCCATATACACCTGGGTTTTCATCTTGCTCAAGCGCATTTGATTCGCTAATTGCCAAATGTACGGCTTCAGGTTCAATCTCGCCAATCAGGCCGCGAATAGGTTGAGTTTCAATATAGAGGTTTTTTAGTATCTCAACAGCCGCTGCTGCAAGGTGCAGTTTACCGGTTACTCTGAAGAAATTATCACGGTGTGCAATCTCAACACCAAGGCGGCGTTCAATTTGCTTAATGTTCTCGTCAAACGGACCACATAAAGATGAAAGGCGTTTGTTGTCGGCGGGTTCTAAAT
Organism: Pseudoalteromonas sp. PAST1; assembly: GCF_021532515.1. Classification (NCBI taxonomy): domain Bacteria; kingdom Pseudomonadati; phylum Pseudomonadota; class Gammaproteobacteria; order Alteromonadales; family Pseudoalteromonadaceae; genus Pseudoalteromonas; species Pseudoalteromonas sp. PAST1. Next base: position 21,513 of record NZ_JAKGBH010000029.1, read on the forward strand.
AAATCTCTAATGTTTTTAATTGATTACTCAAAATTGCTTCCTATTGATGGGTGCAGGCTGTGCCTGCACCAAGTGTCACCCTAAGGTACGAAAGTAGCAACGCCAATTTCGTTAGGGGCCGTAGCGGCCTCAGCTTCAGCAGCTTTATTTAAAATAGCTGAAGGTGCCACATCACGGCGTAAGTTCATTTCTGATTCTGTACGAATTAATTCACCACGTAAAGAGTTTGGCAATGCTTCTGTAATACGTACATCAACGAATTGACCGATCACTGAGTGAGGGCCTTCAAAGTTAACCACTCGGTTGTTCTCAGTACGGCCACGTAATTCCATTGGGTTCTTCTTAGAAGGACCTTCAACTAGGATACGCTGTTCGGTATCAAACATTTGGCGGCTGATTTGCTGCGCCATTTGCGTGATACGGTTTTGCAGAATGTATAAACGTTCTTTTTTCTCTTGCTCTGTTACGTCATCTGGTAAATCAGCAGCAGGCGTACCAGGGCGCGCACTGTAGATGAAGCTAAAGCTCATATCAAAACCAATGTCATTGATAAGGTTCATAGTTGCTTCAAAGTCTGCTTTGCTTTCGCCTGGGAAACCAATGATGAAGTCTGAAGACATGCTTAGGTTAGGGCGAATTTTACGTAACTTACGAATCGTAGATTTGTACTCGAGTGCAGTGTGACCACGTTTCATAAGGTTAAGAACACGGTCTGAACCACTTTGCACTGGTAAGTGTAGGTGGTCAACAAGCTCAGGTACGTCTGCGTACGCATCAATGATATCTGGTGTAAATTCTACTGGGTGCGATGTGGTATAACGAATGCGGTCAATACCGTCAATCGCAGCGACATAACGTAATAGATCAGAGAAGTAACAAATTTCACCGTCGTGAGTTTCACCACGATACGCATTTACGTTTTGACCAAGTAGGTTTACTTCGCGAACACCTTGCTCTGCAAGTTGGGCAACTTCAAGTAATACGTCATCAAGTGGACGGCTTACTTCTTCACCACGCGTATAAGGCACTACGCAGAATGTACAGTATTTAGAACAACCTTCCATAATTGATACAAACGCAGTAGGGCCTTCCGCTTTTGGCTCAGGTAAACGGTCGAACTTTTCAATCTCAGGGAATGAAACGTCAACTACCGAGCTGCTGTCGCCACTTTGCACTTGCTTAATCATTTCTGGTAAGCGGTGTAATGTTTGCGGGCCAAAGATTACATCAACAAACGGCGCACGTTGACGAATTGAGTCACCTTCTTGCGATGCAACACAGCCACCAACACCAATGATTAACTCTGGTTTGTCGTCTTTTAATAGTTTCCAACGGCCTAGCTGATGGAATACTTTCTCTTGTGCCTTTTCACGGATTGAACAGGTATTGAGTAAGATCACGTCAGCGTCTTCAGCTTCTTCAGTTAACTGATAGCCGTTAGTCGCATCTAGTAGATCAGCCATTTTCTGAGAGTCGTACTCGTTCATCTGACAACCCCAGGTTTTAATATGCAGCTTTTTACTCATTGAAATATAGCCTCGTTTTCAATTCGGTAGTGACACAAAAATGTGTTAGAAACAGGATTAAGTGGCAAGTATGCCGACTTAAAGGACGCGTATTTTAGCTGGATACCCGCACAGATCCAAGTATAGTTTTTATCTTTGTGGTGTGAAATCAAACAAGTCACTGTTTTGAAATTCATAAGCGGTAAATGCACTGACACGCAATATTGAATTACGTTACAATTTATCCCGTATTTAAATAGCCAAATGAGCGAATATTAAATGAATAAAAATAAGGTAATTGTTGTCGGTGGCGGCATGGTAGGTGCTGCTACTGCTGTAAAACTGGCTAAGCAGGGTAGGGATGTCACCGTTATTGAAAAGCACCTTATCGATGCTGATCAAATTTTAAGCTCAGATAAGGTTGATATTCGCATTTCGGCTATTAATCGTTTTTCAGAGAATTTACTTGATGAGCTTGGTGCAATGCCATTACTAAGACAAAATCGTATCGCACCTTATCAACAATTAGAGGCCTACCAGCAACAAGGCGAAAATTTATTGTTTGATAGCCATGAGATTGGCGAAACGCATTTAGGTCATTTAATCGAAAATAATTTAATTCAAGCAAGTCTTTGGCAGCAATTCGCCAAGTACAACATCGAAGTGATAGAGCAGTTATCAGCCATCACGGATATTACTCAAACGGTTGATTCAATCACCTTACATTATGGCGATACTCAATATACCGCTGATTTAGTTGTTGCTGCAGATGGTGGACAGTCACAATTGCGAACTAAAGCTGGTTTAGGTGTAACGGGTTGGCAATATGGCCAGCATTGCATGGGCGTGTTAATCAAATTAGATGCCCCGCAGCAGGTAAAAACGTGGCAACAATTTACGCCAACCGGGCCTGTAGCATTTTTACCGATGCAGGCGCCTTACGCTAATTTAATTTGTTATCACGATGCTGCGGTTTTAAAGCAGTGGCAAAAATTGTCGAATGAGCAACTTAAAGCAAAACTCATTGACCATTTTCCTGAACTACCGGGCGACTTTGAATTACTTGAGCATGCTGTCTTTCCACTTGCACGCCAACATGCCAATGATTACTCGCACGGACGTTTAGTTTTGCTGGGTGATTCGGCGCACACAATTAACCCGCTTGCTGGGCAAGGTGTGAACCTAGGGTTTCAAGATGTTGTAGCACTGGCAGATATTTTGGCAGATCAACCTGATGTTGGTCAGCAAGCGTTATTAAAGCGCTACGAGAAAAAACGCCGCCACGCTAATTTACTAATGATGAGTATGATGGATGCATGTTATTTTGGTTTTTCAAACGAGATTAAACCACTGAGCTGGGTGCGCAGTAAGTTTTTAAAGCTTGCTAATAACACAGGCCCTGCAAAGAACTGGGTTTTAAAGTATGCGATTAGCGGGACATTAAGTTAATAGTAAAAAATTAATCGTACAAAAGGCAAAGAAGCGGGGTAATGAAAATTAGCCCGTTTTTTTGTGCTAATACCAATCCGCAATAATACTTAATCATTTTGAGGGATTAAACCTGTCGCTACCTGCGTTAAAAATTTCTGATTTAGAACAACTAAATAACGAAATTTTTGCCTTGTTATCAACGAGGTTTGATTGCCTCAAAATAGACTACTTAATTAAGCGAATTGGTATAAAATTACCGAATATACTTTGGAGAAACTTGAAACTTGAAACTTGAAAGGGAAGTAAGTAGTTGGCTGGGATACCAGGATTTGAACCTGGGAATGGCAGGATCAAAACCTGCTGCCTTACCGCTTGGCGATATCCCAACGCTAAACTTGAAGAGTTTTAGTTCTACTTAAGAACATGGTGCGGAAGGAGAGACTTGAACTCTCACAACCGAAGTTACTGGAACCTAAATCCAGCGCGTCTACCAATTCCGCCACTCCCGCATCATTTGTACTAATGTACTGGTAGTTATTTTAGACTCTTCATTGAGTATTCTTTATCACTTTGAGAAAGTGGCTGGGATACCAGGATTTGAACCTGGGAATGGCAGGATCAAAACCTGCTGCCTTACCGCTTGGCGATATCCCAACAAAGAATAATTTGATAGTTTGAGTTCTTATCAAGAACATGGTGCGGAAGGAGAGACTTGAACTCTCACAACCGAAGTTACTGGAACCTAAATCCAGCGCGTCTACCAATTCCGCCACTCCCGCATCGTTCGTACTAATGTACTGGTAGTTATTTTAGACTCTTCATTGAGCATTCTTTAACACTTTGAGAAAGTGGCTGGGATACCAGGATTTGAACCTGGGAATGGCAGGATCAAAACCTGCTGCCTTACCGCTTGGCGATATCCCAACAAAGAATAATTTGATAGTTTTGGTTCTTATCAAGAACATGGTGCGGAAGGAGAGACTTGAACTCTCACAACCGAAGTTACTGGAACCTAAATCCAGCGCGTCTACCAATTCCGCCACTCCCGCATCATTCGTACTCAAAGTACTGGTAGTTATTTTAAACTCTTCATTGAGTGCAGCTTTAACTCCTGCAGAGCCATTCTTAAGAAAGAATGGTGGCTAAGACGGGATTTGAACCTGTGACCCCATCATTATGAGTGATGTGCTCTAACCAACTGAGCTACTTAGCCATCGTGGCTGGGATACCAGGATTTGAACCTGGGAATGGCAGGATCAAAACCTGCTGCCTTACCGCTTGGCGATATCCCAACAAAAGCTTGATAGTTTGAGTTCTTATCAAGAACATGGTGCGGAAGGAGAGACTTGAACTCTCACAACCGAAGTTACTGGAACCTAAATCCAGCGCGTCTACCAATTCCGCCACTCCCGCATAATTCGTACTTAAAGTACTGGTAGTTATTTTAAACTCTTCATTGAGCAACAAAAAGAATGGTGGCTAAGACGGGATTTGAACCTGTGACCCCATCATTATGAGTGATGTGCTCTAACCAACTGAGCTACTTAGCCATCTTTTTTGTTAGCACTTCATCGCTGAGTGCGGGGCGTATTATGCTGATATGACCTAAATCCGTCAACACCTTTTTTGCAAAAAAATGCTTATCAGTGTTTGTTTGCATTAAAATTAAGCTAAGTGGCGAAATTTCATTTAAATTGCTGTTTTTTTGACTGCAATTTATGAGTTTAATTCCCAAACGCATCGTAAGAGTTTTAAAACGTACATTTAAAGCTGCTTGATTTTTATACAAAAATCAAGTTTCAAAATTAGTTAGCGTGATCTTTTAGGTGATTTAAACATAAAAAAGCGAAAGCGAATGAATTTATATAGGCTATTTTGTCATTAAGGGGGCTTATTTTTACTTTTAAAATCCCGACAATTTGCTAATCGAGCAGTCAATAGGTCGCAAAATTGCTAGCGAGCTTTGAAATCCCCTCAATTAACTGTTGTTATCACTCATTTGCTTTCGACGATGATTCACTGTTAAGCATAAATAACACCGTACATCACTAAAAAGAACAAGCAGAGGTGAGGCTGCAGAAGTATTACCCACCATGCTTTGATGATTTAGGGAAGGGTTAGTAATATTTAGGCAATAAAAAAGGCTCGTGATAACGAGCCTTTTAAAATCGAATGAGCAAATATGCTTATACGTTAAATAAGAAGTTCATCACATCGCCGTCTTTAACGATGTACTCTTTACCTTCTTGACGCATCTTACCAGCTTCTTTAGCACCGCTTTCGCCTTTAAACGCAATGTAGTCGTCAAATGCGATAGTTTGTGCACGGATAAAGCCACGCTCAAAGTCAGTGTGGATTTTGCCCGCAGCTTGTGGTGCAGTCGCACCTACTGGGATTGTCCATGCACGTACTTCTTTAACGCCAGCAGTGAAGTAGGTTTGTAATTTAAGTAACTCGTAACCACCACGGATCACTAAGTTAAGACCTGGTTCTTCTAAACCTAGGTCAGCCATAAATTCTAGTTTATCTTCTTCTTCAAGTTCAGATAACTCAGATTCAATCGCTGCACATACTGGAATAACAACCGCATCTTCTGCAGCGGCAATTTCACGTACTTTGTCTAGGTAAGGGTTATTTTCAAAACCATCTTCTGCCACGTTCGCAATATACATGGTCGGTTTGATTGTTAAGAAGTTAAGTGGCTTAATTGCTGCTTTTTCTTCTTTAGTTAGTTCTAAAGAACGTAACGTTAAACCTTCATCTAAGTGTACTTTTACTTTTTCTAAAACAGCATTTTGCTCTTTAGCGTCTTTGTCGCCGCCTTTTGCTTTTTTAGCATTACGAACAATCGCTTTATCAGCACTGTCCATATCAGCAAGTACTAATTCAGTGTTAATTACGTCGATATCATCAGCAGGGTCAATTGTGCCAGCAACGTGAACAATGTTTTCGTCTTCAAAACAACGAACAACGTGACCAATCGCATCTGTTTCACGAATGTTTGCTAAGAATTGGTTACCTAAACCTTCACCTTTCGATGCGCCTTTTACTAGACCTGCAATATCAACGAATTCCATCGTCGTTGGTAAAATACGCTGAGGATTTACGATAGCGGCTAAATCATTTAAGCGCGCATCAGGAACCGGTACCACACCCGTGTTAGGCTCAATGGTACAGAAAGGGAAGTTAGCGGCTTCAATACCCGCTTTAGTTAGTGCATTAAATAGAGTTGATTTACCAACGTTTGGCAAACCAACGATGCCACATTTAAAACCCATAGTAAGATACCTTGTGTAATTTCATTAAAACGGATTAAGGTTTAAATGAATGTAGTCTGTTTTGTGCTTTTAACACACCATCTTTTGCAAGTATTTCCATACAACGAACTGCTTCGTCAACGGCGGCGTCCATTTTTTCTTGATCGTCTTTCGCGGCTTTACCTAGCACCCAGCCTGTTACCATTTCTCGGTGACCTGGATGACCAATGCCTATACGAAGGCGCATGAAATCTTTTTGGTTTGCCATTTTCGCAATAATATCTTTTAAACCATTGTGACCGCCGTGGCCGCCACCTTTTTTAAGTTTTGCAATCCCAGGATCTAAGTCCATTTCGTCATGAGCAACGAGAATGTTCTCAACAGGGATTTTAAAGAAATTAGCGAGACTACTCACCGCCTTACCACTTAAATTCATATAAGTTGTAGGGATCAGTAATTTAAATTCTTGGCCTTGAATAATCACTTTGCCGGTGAGGCCGTGATATTTAGGATCATGTTTGAGTGTGCAGTTATAACGTGCAGCCAGTTCTTCGATGAACCAAGCACCTGCATTATGGCGTGTGTTTGCGTATTCGGGGCCTGGATTAGCCAGGCCCACAAGCATTTGAATAGAATTCAAGGTGTTTACACCTTAAAAATTATTCTGCAGCGTCTTCTGAAGCTTCTTCTTCAGCTGGAGCTGCTTTGTTAGCTTTAACAGTAACAACTGACTGATCGTGATCAGCGCCTTTAGTTAGCTCAACAGATGAAACACCTGAAGGAAGTTTAAGGTCAGAAAGGTGGATTGAATCACCAGCTACTAAATCTGAAACGTTAACTTCAACGAACTCAGGAAGTGCTTTAGGAAGACACGTGATTTCGATTTCAGTTAATTGGTGAACAACAGTGTTACCAGCTTTAGTTACTTTCTCTTCACCGATGAAGTGTACAGGCACTTTAGTGTGAAGTTTGTGAGTAGCATCTACACGTTGGAAGTCTAAGTGAGTGATCTTAGGCTTGTACGGGTGACGTTGAATATCTTTAAGGATAGCTTCAACTGACTCGCCACCGATGTTTAAAGTAAGGATGTGCGTGTAGAAACCTTCGTCTTCTTGCGCTTTGATCATATCTTTGTGTGCAAGAACGATTGATGCAGCTTCTTTGTCAGCACCGTAAAGGATTGCAGGAACTTTATCTTCACGGCGTAGGCGGCGGCTCGCACCAGTACCTGTTTCTGTACGTAATTCTGCATTGTATGTGTAAGTTGACATAATGTCTCCAATAATTAATAGTCTTAGGGCCTTTGCGACCAAGGTCCCTAGCCAAAAGGCGCGCTATCATACCACCCCTTTCGGGGAAAATAAATAACGACTACAAAAAAAGCACCTAAGCGGTGCTTTTTTTAGTATTGCAGTGATGTTGATTAGTGTTCAAACATCGCTGAAATAGATTCTTCGTTGCTGATACGACGGATTGTTTCAGCAAGCATATCTGCAAGTGTAAGCACTTTGATTTTATCAATTGCTTTAAGCTCATCAGATAGTGTGATTGAGTCAGTTACGATAACTTCGTCAATGACTGAGTTACGAATGTTCTCAGCGGCATTACCTGAAAGTACTGGGTGAGTAGCGTAAGCAAATACGCGTTTTGCACCGTGTTCTTTAAGCGCTGCTGCTGCTTTACATAAAGTACCACCGGTATCGATCATGTCATCAACGATGATACAGTCACGACCTTCAACGTCACCAATAATGTGCATTACTTGTGAAACGTTTGCTTGTGGACGACGCTTGTCGATAATAGCAAGGTCTGTGTCGTTTAATAGCTTAGCGATTGCACGAGCTCGAACAACACCACCGATATCAGGAGAAACAACAACAACGTCATCGAAGTCGCGTTCTTTCATATCTTCAAGTAGAACTGGGCTACCAAATACGTTATCAACTGGTACGTCGAAGAAACCTTGGATTTGTTCAGCGTGTAAATCAACCGTTAGAACGCGGTCAACACCAACACTTGAAAGGAAATCTGCAACTACTTTAGCTGTAATTGGTACACGAGCAGAACGCACGCGGCGGTCTTGACGTGAATAACCAAAGTAAGGGATAACGGCAGTAATACGTCCAGCAGACGCACGACGTAGGGCATCAACCATAACGATAAGCTCCATTAAGTTATCGTTAGTAGGGTTACAGGTTGATTGGACAATGAAAACGTCAGAGCCACGAACATTTTCATTAATTTGAACACTGATCTCACCGTCACTAAAACGGCCAACAACAGCATCGCCTAATTCAATATACAAACGTTTTGCAACTTTTTGAGCTAGCTCAGGTGTTGCGTTACCAGCGAAGAGCTTCATGTCAGGCACGGTAGGGTTCCTCAGGCACTGAATTTTGGGACTAACAGGCTATGGTAGGCACCAAAGCAGGTTAACATTTACTTGTACGTTACTTCATTTCAAAGTGAGCATTTAATGCTGTATGAGCAGGAGAAAGTGTAGCACTACTTGCAACAAAACCTGTCCATTTTTCTGGTAATTGAGCTAAAACTTGTTGTGCTTGTGCCTCGGTTGAAAACTCAGCAAAGCAGCAAGCGCCTGTACCAGTCATCTTTGACGGGGCGTATTTTAGCAACCACTGCAGGGCTTTTTCAACCTCGGGGCAGAGCTTTTTAACTAAAGCCTCACAATCATTGCCTAAATTTTCTGTTTGCCAGTCTGCTTTTAGCTTAGGTGTGTCGCGCTTTAAATCTGGGTGGGTAAAAATTTTCGCGGTGCTCACATGCTGCCCTGGATGCACTACACAGAACCAACTTTGCGGTAATTCAATATTTTCTAGTTGCTCGCCAATCCCATGGGCAATGGCAGTGTGACCATTGATAAATACTGGTACATCAGCGCCTAATTTCACCCCAAGCTGAGCTAATTCTGTAAGTGATAAATCACAGCCCCATAGTTTATTAAGAGCAAGCAGGGTAGTGGCGGCATCAGATGAGCCGCCGCCAACACCGCCGCCCATAGGCAAACGTTTTAATAGCTTTATTGAAGCGCCTTGTTGGCAATCACAGTGCTGTTGTAATAAACGGGCTGCTTTATATATAAGGTTATCTGCAAGCTCAATACCGTTTGTATCACCGGTTACTGTAATATTTGGCTCGTTGTTGACAGTAAATGTTAAGTCATCACCAAATTCTAAAAAGGTAAATAAGGTTTCGAGTTCATGGTAGCCATCTTTACGGCGACCATTTATATGAAGGAATAAATTAAGTTTTGCAGGTGCTATTAACGTTAGCGGGGCGGTTGAAGCGTGTGTCATGATTAATTTAACTGCCAATCATTAAGTTGAATTTTAATACGAATTTTATTGTTTTTAAGGCTTAGCTTAACAGGAAGCCAATAACCATCTTGTTTGATGAAGTCTGAATAGGTTATTTGCCACTGTTGACCATTGTGAGCTTGCCAAATAAGACTTTTTAAACGGCCTTGCTCATCATAGCTTGCTTGGTCGCTCTCGACAGTACCTTTTAGCCACTTTGCGGCATTATCTAATGGGATTGAAAAACCGGTTAAACGATATAACAACATTGAGGCATCACGGTCGGTATATACATTGTCGTCATACTCAAGTTCAGCACCTTGTGCATTTTGCTTTAAAGACAGAATACGGGTACCAATAAAACTGGTAAGCACCATGTCGCTGTATTGCTCATCATGTTGCCAATTTAAATTGGCTGACTGGCGCTGCTCTGTACTAATAAATGCCATTTTGCCTTGCACTTGCCATTGAGCTTGTTGTTCTAATCGGCTTTTCCAGTCAGGATAAATGTAATCAACTGTTGAAATTTTTTGCGCACAACCGCCGATAAATAAAAAAAACATGAATAAAATCAAATATTGTTTAATCAAATGTCGTTCCTTACTTTCCATATTCCGCTGATTTTTGGTAAAATTAATGCCTTTACAGCTGGGCTTAGCAATATTTGGTACATATGACCATCGTAGCACTTGGTATAAATCACAAAACCGCATCCGTAGAATTACGCGAAAAAGTCGCGTTTTCGCCTGAGCAAATGTCTGAGGCGTTACAGCAATTAAGTGGTCATGCGCATTTTAATGAAGCGGTTATTGTTTCGACCTGCAACCGAACTGAAATCTATTGTAGCCTTGCTGAGCGTAATTCCCAAACCCTGTTGCACTGGTTAGCCAGTTTCCATGGATTGGATGAACATGAACTGAGCAATAATATCTATTATCATGAAGATCACGAAGCAATTAATCATTTAATGCGAGTGTCTTGTGGTCTAGATTCGTTAGTACTCGGTGAGCCGCAAATTTTAGGGCAAATAAAACAAGCCTACCATAATGCAAAAACTCACGATGCCATTGGTGTAACTTTTGACCGTTTGTTTCAAAAAACATTTTCTGTCGCAAAACAAGTTCGTACCGAAACTGATATTGGTGCTAGCGCAGTATCTGTTGCTTATGCCGCGGTTAATCTTGCGAAACATATTTACGGCAAACTAGATAAAACCAATGTACTGCTAATTGGTGCAGGTGAAACGATTGAACTAGTTGCTAAGCACTTATACCAAAACGATCCGCAAAAAATCACGGTGGCAAACCGTACTATTGAACGCGCTAAAACTTTAGCGAGTGAGGTTGATGCGGATGTGATTGCACTTGCCCAGTTACCTGAGCGTTTACACGACGCCGATATTGTTATTAGTTCAACCGCCAGTACCTTACCTATTATCGGTAAAGGGGTGGTAGAGCAGGCGTTGAAAAAGCGCCGCCACAAACCAATGTTATTTATCGATATCGCGGTACCGCGTGATATCGAAAGCCAAGTAGGCGAATTAGATGCTGCCTATTTGTATTCAGTTGATGACTTACAAGCCATAGTAAGCGAGAATATCGCCGCTCGTGAGCAGGCTGCGGAGCAAGCGCAAGCTATTATTCGCTCACGTACCGATGAATTTGCTATGTGGTTGCGTTCACTCGATTCGGTGGATCTTATTCGCCATTATCGCAACGATGTACAAGATATAAAGTCAGAACTTGTCGAAAAAGCCCTTGGCCAGCTACAAGCAGGTAAAGAGGCAGAAAAAGTAATACTCGAGTTGGCAAACAAACTGACCAACCGCTTGATGCACGCACCTACCCGTGCCATTCAAGATGCTGCTAAAAAAGGTGAAGCAGCGGAGTTAAGCCAATTAAAGAAAATGTTAGGTATTGATCAGGAATAGTCGTTAAATGAAAGAGTCTGTTTATAGAAAATTAGAAACCTTAGTTGAGCGTTATGAGGAAGTGCAAGCGCTACTAAGCGACCCCTCTGTGATCAGCGACCAAAATCGCTTTCGTGCCTTATCTAAAGAATACTCAGAATTAGAAGAAATCGTAAAAGCATTTTTAGCTTACCAACAAGCCCAAGATGATGTTGCTACAGCAGAAGAAATGTTAAAAGACTCTGATCCTGATATGCGTGAAATGGCGCAAGAAGAATACAAAGAAGCAAAAGCACAAATTATTGCATTAGAAGATGAAATCCAAATTCTAATGTTACCAAAAGACCCTAAAGACAATAATAACGTCTATTTAGAGGTTCGTGCCGGTACCGGTGGTGATGAAGCTGCTATCTTCGCAGGTGACTTATTCCGTATGTACAGCCGCTACGCTGAAACTAAAAAGTGGAAAGTAGAAGTAGTAAGTACTAACGAAGGTGAGCACGGCGGTTATAAAGAAGTGATTGCGCATATCTCTGGCGAAGGTGTGTATGGTCAGCTTAAGTTTGAATCAGGTGCGCACCGTGTACAACGTGTTCCAGAGACAGAATCGCAAGGCCGTGTTCATACCTCAGCGTGTACGGTAGCCGTTATGGCCGAAATTCCTGAAGCGGAAGCAATTGAAATTAACCCTGCTGATATTAAAGTCGATACCTTCCGTGCATCGGGTGCCGGTGGTCAGCACGTAAATAAAACTGACTCAGCAATCCGTATTACACACATTCCAACGGGTGTGGTTGTAGAGTGTCAGGATGAGCGTTCACAGCATAAAAACCGTGCCAAAGCGATGTCTGTACTTGGCGCACGCTTACAACAAGCTGAAGATGAAAAGCGTCAAGCGGCGGAAGCATCAGAACGTCGTAACCTAGTAGGTAGCGGTGACCGTTCTGAGCGTATTCGTACTTATAACTACCCGCAAGGTCGTATTACCGATCACCGTATTAATTTAACACTTTATCGTTTGAATGAAGTGGTTGCTGGTGATTTAGGAAGTGTTATCGAACCTCTAATGCAAGAACACCAAGCTGACTTACTTGCCGCGATGGGCGATGAATAATCGTGCCACAATGCATTGAACAAGCAATTGTTGCTGCAACGGCGTTATTAACGCCTAGCAGCGACAGTGCTAAGTTAGACGCACAAGTCCTGTTATTATCCATTCTTGATAAACCTCGTAGTTACTTATTTACTTGGCCCGAAAAACAACTTACCGAACAGCAACAACGTGATTTTGAACAAGCATGTCAGCGTCGTTTAAATGGTGAACCAGTTGCTCATATTGTTGGCTTTCGTGAATTTTGGAGTCTTCCTTTAAAGGTTAATCCAACAACCCTGATCCCAAGACCTGATACCGAAACGTTAGTAGAATATGCCTTAGGCCTTGAGCTACCTACGGCTGCAAACGTGCTTGATTTAGGCACTGGCACAGGGGCAATTGCTTTGGCATTAGCCAGTGAAATGCCTAATTGGAAGGTGATAGGGGTTGATAGAGTGGCTGATGCAGTTGAGCTTGCCAAAGAGAACAAACAACGACTCAATATTAACAACGCCACTTTTGCGTTGAGCAACTGGTTTAGTGCAGTAAGTACACAAAAGTTTGACCTAATTGTGAGCAATCCTCCGTATATTGAACATGATGATGAGCATTTAAGCCAAGGCGATGTTCGCTTTGAGCCGCTCTCTGCATTAGTTGCAGATGACGACGGTATGGCTGATATTAAACAAATTATTACTATCGCACGTGACTATTTAGCAACAAATGGCTATCTTTTAATTGAACATGGCTACAAACAAAGTGTGAAGGTACAAGAATTTTTTGCACAAATGTCGTATAGCCATATACTTACAATTAAAGATCTTGGCGGTAATGACCGTGTAACGTTAGCACAATGGCCTAAATAACAATAAAGCGCACTGTGCGTACATAGCCTTTGAGGATCCCATAGAATGGATGATTTTTTGTTTTCGGATGAAGCACTTGACGAAGTTAATGAGGTGGTTCAGGGTAGTTGGAAAGTCATCGTCGTTGATGACGAGCCAGAAGTACATGCCGTAACAAAGCTTGCGTTGAGTGACTTTGAATTTCAAGATAAACGTTTAGAGTTTATTAGTGCTTATTCAGGTGAAGAAGCTAAGCAAGTAATTCAAGAGCATCCAGATGCGGCTATCGTATTACTCGATGTGGTTATGGAAACCGACGATGCCGGCCTTAAAGTTGCCAAGTTTATTCGTGAAACCGCAAAAAATAATCATATTCGTATCATTCTTCGCACTGGTCAGCCTGGGCAAGCACCAGAGCGTCAAGTCATCGTTAATTACGATATCAATGACTACAAATCAAAAACTGAATTAACAGCACAAAAACTGTTCACAGTAGTGATGTCGAGCTTGCGTTCATATCGTGATATTTTGTCGATAGAACAATCTCGTCAAGGCCTTGAAAAAATAATTAAAGCTTCACGTGATATCTTTTCAACTCATTCTCTTGAAAGCTTTATTGAAGGGGTGATGCAACAACTTACCTCATTATTAGGAACCGTTGATCAGGCCATGTATGCAACCAGTTTAGTTGCGAGTAACCCGCAAGATAACCAAAAGAAGCTAGTGGTGTTTTCGGGCCGAGGTGAGTTTGAACGCAGTGAAGGCAAGGCGATTGAAGAGGTGTTAAGTCACGATCAGCTTCAAGCCTGTCAGCAAGCTTTAAATGAAAAAACCATTGTTTATCGTGAGAACTATTTATTTGCCTATTGCAGTAGTGAATATAATCATAATTCCATGTTGTTTATTTCAGGTATCCCTAAGCATTTAACCGACACTCAGCGTCACTTGATTGAAATCTTTTCGCAAAATGTGCAGCTGGCGTATGAAAATGTACAGTTACAATCTGAAATCGAAGCAACACAACAAGAGTTAGTATTTAGGCTCAGTGAAGCGTTAGAGCAACGTTCAACAGAAACAGGTAACCATGTAAAGCGTGTGTCGCACATTTGTTATGAACTTGCCATGGGCTATGGTCTATCAAAACGCGAAGCAGAGCTTATTCGCTTAGCTGCGCCATTGCATGATGTGGGTAAAGTGGGTATTCCCGACGCTATATTAAATAAGCCGGGGCCATTGACCGATGAAGAGTGGGCTATCATGCAACTTCATGCTGAAAAAGGTCATTTAATTTTAAAAGACTCCAATCGTGACATTGTTAATACTGGCGCAGTGATTGCGTTGTCACACCATGAGCGTTGGGATGGTTCAGGCTACCCGAAAGGGTTGAAAGGCGAAGACATCCCTATTGCAGGTCGCATCGTTGCTTTAGCTGATGTATTTGATGCACTACGTCATAAGCGCTGCTACAAAGAGCCGTGGTCGCTTGACGATGTTGTGAAAGAAATTAACGCGCAACAGGGCAAACAATTTGATCCAAAGTTGATTGATGTGTTTAATCAGCGAATTAAAGAAATAGAAGACGTACTTGTACGTTATCCAGATTAATTAAAATAAAATTAGGGGCATATGGATTATTTAGCAGTAAAACATACTCACATGTTATTTGCCGTGTTGAGTATTATCTTATTCTACGTTCGTTCTTTCTCTCGCTTAAAGACGGGCGTTCTGGCAAAAAACAAAGTAGTGTTTATCGGCAGCCACAGTATCGACACCTTATTACTTATTTCTGCAGTGGCATTAATTGTAATGGCCGGTTTTAACCCGCTTGAACAATCTTGGTTATTAGAAAAGATAATCTTAGTGGTTGCTTATATTGTACTCGGTGTGGTTGCCGCTAAGCAAAGTGCAAAAAGCGCGAAGCTTGTATTACTTGCGATCACCACGCTTATTTTATTAGTAATTGGTTATTTAGCATCTGCAAAAACAGCACTTCTTTTATAACAAATCTCTGAGCGGTATTTGATTGCATTGGCTGTCGTACCGCTTTTTTATATCTCAACGCTCAGTATTGGTAACTTAAAGCAAAAGTAGGTAAACTAGCTGTTCGTTTTTGAAAGAGATGTAGCAGTATAAATGACCACCCCTTGGTTTGAAGATCAAAATGAATCCTATCAAGATGAGGCCTTTGACGCATTTTCTTCTAAAGTGCTTTATCGTTGTATCGACGCTGAATTAAAGTGGGATCAACAAGCTGATTTAACAGCCTGTTATGACACCCTTAATGAGCTTGAAAATACGGTAACAGCTCTTTGCGCCGAATTAAAAGAGCCACATGAGCGTCTCGATAAGTTACTTGATACCTTTTATCAGCAATGGCTGTTTAGCTCATCAAGCTTAAAAGTGCCAGAGTACACGTTAAATAGCTTTAGCTATACCATTACTATGCGCAGTGGCACGCAAACCACGCTGGCAATTTTACTTTGTCATTTATTACAGCATGCTGAACTTGATGCCACGGTCACACTTAGTCAGGGAGACGTGCACGTTCACGTTGGGATGAGTGATGAAGAGGGCTATTTAATTGAGCCAAGCACAGGTCAGCAGAGCTGGTATATAACACCTGAGAATGCCTGTGAAGAAAATGGTGATGAGCAAGAACCGCTTGAACTGATTTTTGAAGAAGAGCTTTATAAGCTGTATCTAGCACAGCAAAAATGGTCGTTCATCAGCGAAAGTAAATTTGGTCATGCATTGCATTGTGTTGATATGCTGATGGAATTACTTGGTGATGACCCTTATGAGCGTCGTGACCGCGGCTATTTACTTAATCAGCTAGATTGCCCAAAAATGGCGCGTGATGATTTGCAGTACTTTATTAATGAGTGCCCAGATGATCCCGCTATCGAATTAATTCAGCACCAGATTGCTGAAATAGAAGACAACAATAATACACACCACTAATTTAAAGGAACATTTATGACTGACGCCCACAGTGCGCTAATTACCAATGACGCAGTCGTACTTGGTTTGCTTGCCGTTATTTTGGGGTTTATTTTTAAAACCTCGCACAGTAATAATGCTGCCTGCCAAAAATTTTATAAATATGTACCAGCATTATTGCTTTGCTACTTTTTACCATCATTACTCAATACTTTTGGGATTGTTGATGGTCATTCTTCGAATGTATATTTTGTAGCGTCACGCTATTTACTGCCAGCTTGCTTAATATTGCTTACCATCAGTATTGATTTAAAAGCGATCCTAAACCTTGGGCCAAAAGCATTAATCATGTTTTTAACAGGTACCTTGGGTATTGTTATTGGTGGCCCTTTGGCTATCTTAGTAATGAGCGCCGTTTACCCAGAAGCTGTGGGCGGCCATGGCCCTGACGCAGTGTGGCGTGGTATGACGACTATCGCCGGTAGCTGGATTGGTGGCGGCGCAAACCAAGCTTCAATGAAAGAAATGTTTGAAGTAGGCGGCGATATCTTCTCTGCAATGGTGACTGTTGACGTAATTGTGGCTAACTTATGGATGGCCGTACTGTTATTAATGGCAGCAAACCATAAGGCGATTGATGCTAAAACAGGCGCAGATACGCGTGCAATTGAAGATTTAAAAGAGCGCGTAGAAAAGTATCATGCTGAGCATGCGCGCATGCCAACTCTAAATGATTACATGACGATTATCGCAATTGCCTTTGGTATTACTGGCCTTGCACATTTTTGTGCTGACTTTTTAGGTCCGTTTTTTGGGGCTAACTTCCCGTGGGCACAAGAGTATAGTTTAAACAGTAAATTCTTCTGGTTAATCGTTATCTCTACCACAATTGGTATTAGTTTATCGTTTACTAAAGTTCGCCATATTGAAGCTTTTGGTGCGTCAAAAGTAGCATCAAGCTTTTTATATATTCTTGTTGCTTCAATTGGCTTACACATGAATATTACCGCGATTTTTGATTCACCAATGTACTTCGTACTCGGTGTTATTTGGATGATTACTCACGCAAGCTTAATGCTTATTGTGGCGAAACTAATTAAAGCACCACTGTTTTATATGGCGGTAGGCTCTCAGGCCAATGTAGGCGGCGCAGCATCAGCACCTGTTGTTGCATCAGCATTCCACCCATCACTTGCGCCAGTAGGTGTTTTACTTGCTGTTTTAGGCTATGGTGTTGGTACTTACATGGCTTATATTTGTGGATTAATGCTACAAGCTGTTGCACCTTAAGGAATAGAAATGAACAACCAGTTAATTAAAATTAACGAGATTGAATTAGCCAACGACAAACCATTTGTATTGTTTGGCGGTATGAACGTACTTGAATCACGTGATTTAGCGATGCGAATTGCGGAGCATTATGTAGAAGTTACATCAAAGCTAAACATTCCATACGTTTTTAAAGCATCTTTTGATAAAGCGAACCGCTCTTCAATTAATTCATACCGCGGTCCTGGTATGGAAGAAGGTTTAAAAATCTTTGAAGAAATTAAATCTACTTTTAATGTGCCACTGATCACTGACGTACATGAGCCGCATCAAGCTGCGCCTGTGGCTGAAGTGGTTGATGTAATTCAGTTACCGGCATTCCTTGCTCGTCAAACTGACTTAGTTGTAGCCATGGCAAAAACTGGCGCTATTATCAATGTGAAAAAGCCACAGTTTTTAGCTCCACACGAAATGCGTCATATCATTAAAAAGTTTAATGAAGCGGGCAACAACAATGTTGCACTGTGTGAGCGTGGTACTAGTTTTGGTTATAACAATCTTGTGGTTGATATGCTTGGTATGGATGACATGAAGCCTATGGCGCCGGTTATCTTTGATGCAACGCACGCATTACAACGCCCAGGAGGCCGAGCTGACTCTGCGGATGGTCGCCGTGCACAAGCTGCAGAACTTGCTCGCAGTGGTATGGCATTAGGTATTGCGGGTTTATTTATTGAAGCGCACCCTAATCCGAATGAAGCAAAATGTGATGGCCCATGTGCACTTGCACTAAGCAAGCTAGAAGGTTATTTATCGCAAATGAAAGCGGTTGATGAGTTAGTTAAAAGCTTTGCACCACTCGATACCAGCGCAAGCGATTTATAATTTAAATATATAAGTATTTAAGTATGAAAAAGGCGACCATGGTCGCCTTTTTTTATTTGTATCGCTATAATCGACGCATAAGAAAAACTAATTCTAAGTTTGGTGTTTATGTCTCGTCGTTTACCTCCTTTAAATGCACTAAAAGCTTTCGAAGCCGCTGCCCGCCATTTGAGCTTTACAAAAGCAGCAGAAGAGCTATATGTAACGCAGGCTGCGGTGAGCCATCAAATTAAAACCCTTGAAGAGCATTTAGGGTTAAAGCTGTTTTTACGTAAGAATCGTTCTTTGCTGTTAACCGAAGAAGGGCAAGGTTACTTTTTAGATATAAAAGAAATTTTTACTCAGCTGATTGATGCCACAGAAAAACTACTTGCCCGCGGTGCGAAAGGGTCACTCACGGTAAGTTTAACGCCAAGTTTTGCGATTCAATGGTTAGTGCCCAGACTTAGTTTATTTAATGAATTACATCCAGAAATCGACGTGCGAATTAAAGCGCAAGATCAGGATGAAAACTCACTTTCTGACGATGTAGATATTGCTATTTATTATGGTCGTGGCCACTGGAGTGGGGTACAGACATATAAGCTGCATACTGAATATCTAGTGCCATTATGTAGCCCATTGCTGTTAACGGGCCCTAAGCCACTTAATCAACCCAGTGATTTAGCAAATCATACCTTATTGCATGATACCACCCGTAAAAACTGGAAAACCTGGATGAAAACGGCTGGTGTGCGTAATGTACAAGTTAACCAAGGGCCGATTTTTAGTCACTCATCAATGGTATTGCAAGCCGCGGTGCATGGACAGGGGGTTGCCATTGGTAATAGCGTTTTAGCAAAACCTGATATTGATGCGGGTCGTCTAGTTATTCCATTTAATCACTCATTAGAAAGTAAAAATGCATACTATTTAGTGATCCGCGAATCGCAAACAGAGCTTGGCAAAATAGTGTCTTTTAAAGACTGGATGCTGAGCTTAGTAGAGCAAGAACAAGAGTATTAACATGTTACAGTGGTTTAAAAGTGCAACGGGCAAAGCTCGCGCACAGTTTATATTTGCCCATGGTGCAGGGGCAGGCAGTGATTCTGAGTTTATGCAAACAATGGCTAACTTGATTAGTCAGCATGGGATTGATGTAGCCTTGTTTGATTTTCAGTATATGCAAATTGCTAAAGAAACGGGCAAGCGTAGGCCACCCGAGCGTGCTCCTAAGTTACTTGCCTACTTTAGTGAAATTTTAGCCGAGCGCCAGCCAGAATTGCCGCTATTTATTGGGGGTAAATCTATGGGGGG
Organism: Pseudoalteromonas sp. PAST1; assembly: GCF_021532515.1. Classification (NCBI taxonomy): domain Bacteria; kingdom Pseudomonadati; phylum Pseudomonadota; class Gammaproteobacteria; order Alteromonadales; family Pseudoalteromonadaceae; genus Pseudoalteromonas; species Pseudoalteromonas sp. PAST1. Next base: position 41,260 of record NZ_JAKGBH010000029.1, read on the forward strand.
GCGTATGGCTTCGATGCTTTGTACTGAGCAAGACCAAGCTCAAATTGCTGGCGTTGTGGCTTTTGGCTATCCGTTTCACCCACCGGGTAAACCCGATAAACTGCGTATAGATCATTTTGTTGATATGCCATGCCCATTTTTAGTGCTGCAAGGTGAGCGCGATACGTTTGGTGATCAGCAAGAACTCGCTGAACTTGAAATGGTTAACCCACCCGAGATTAAATTTCTAAAAGATGGTGACCACTCATTAAAACCACGTAAAAAAAGTGGCATTACAGAGCAAGAAAACTTACAGCAAGCTGCAGATTATGCAGCGCAGTTTATTTTGAATTTAGCGGCTGGAGATACGCAATGATCAAACTCTATTTAATGATTGGTAGCTTATTTTGCATGCTTTCAGTAATGCTTGGCGCATTTGCTGCTCATGGTTTAAAAAGCCGCGTTTCTGAGTACGCAATTGGAATTTTTAAAACCGCTGCTGAATACCAAATGGTGCATGGCCTTGCACTGATAGCAATTGCTATCTTAATTAAATGGGGTATGAACTTAAGTTGGGCTGGTGGATTTTTTATCGCAGGTACCGTGTTATTTAGCGGTAGTTTGTATTTACTCGCACTAACGGGCATGAAGTGGCTTGGGCCTATCACCCCAATTGGCGGTGTTTGTTTTATTATTGGTTGGGCTATTTTGTTAGTTCAAGCAGCACGATATAAGTTTTAAGGGTTATCTATGTCGAGTGTAGTTATTTATTGTCGCAGTGGTTTTGAAAATGATGCCGCTGCTGAAATTACTTTTCAGGCTGCTGAACAAGGCTTTGCAGGTTACGTAAAAACAAAACCAAATACGGGGATTGTTGTTTACGAGTGTTTTGATGCAAGCCACGGTGAAGAAATCATCAAAAAAGTCGATTTCAAGAATATGGTATTTGCGCGCCAATGGTTTACTGGCGCCTTAGTCGATAACATGCCACTTGAAGACCGCGTTAGTGCTATTGTTGATGCTGCCGCTGAGTTTCCTGAATGTGGTGACCTACGCGTAGAAACGCCAGATACCAACGAAGGTAAAGAGCTGAGTAAGTTCTGCAAAAAGATTTCTACACCTCTGAAAAAATCGCTTGAAAAGCGCTCGAAGGTAACACGCGAAATTGCTGAGAAAAAACCTGTTATGCATGTGTTATTTTTAGCAAACGACAGTGCTTATGTTGGCTATTCATATACATTCAATAATTCGCCTTTCTTTATGGGTATCCCGCGTTTACGTATGCCGAGTGATGCGCCAAGCCGCTCAACGTTAAAACTCGATGAAGCCTTTAACGTGTTTATTCCACCTCATGAAGCTGAAGAACGTATGCAACCTGGCATGCGAGGCGTTGATTTAGGTGCTTGCCCAGGGGGCTGGACATATCAATTGGTGCGCCGAGGTATGTTTGTAAGCGCAATTGATAATGGTCCTATGAACGATGACTTGATGGAAACAGGGCAAGTTAAGCATTTTAGGGTCGATGGTTTTAAATACCGTCCAGAAAAGCGCAATATTCAATGGTTAGTCTGTGACATGGTGGAAAAGCCAGCAAAAGTGACTAACCTTATGATTGATTGGGCGGTAAACGCCTACGCAAAAGAGCTTATTTTTAATCTTAAACTACCGATGAAAAAACGTTTTGATAGCGTTTACGAGTGCTTAAAAATGATTAAAGAAGAGCTTGATAAATATGGCGTAAGTTACGAACTACAAGCTAAGCACTTATACCATGACCGTGAAGAGGTCACGGTTCATTTAAATGTAACTAAGGTGCCACAAAGTTTATACAGTTAATCGCGAGGGCTTAAAAATGGAGAATAGAATAAAGTTACTTGGGCTTAGTATTTTATTTTCCATTTTTTTAACGGCTTGTGGAGGTGGTGGAGGGAGTGAAGAGTCTAATAATGCTGAGAACCAAGCGCCACAAGTAAGTATTTCTGGTGATACTGAGGTCAATGAGCTGGCAACACTTTCATTAAGTGCGTCAGCCAACGATAGTGATGGTTCTATAGCCGACTTTTCTTGGCAGCAAACTGGTGGTCCTTCTATCGATTTTGCAGCAAACGGTCAACAAATCAATGTATCAATTCCTGCAGTAGATACTGACACAGATGTCTCATTTTCTTTGCGCGTTACTGATAATCAAGGCGCAACAGCTACAACCAGTATCACTATTACCATTATTAATGTTAATCAAGCCCCGACAATATCGGTTGCTGGTCCTCAGATATCCTCTTCTAGTAACAATATTTCTCTTAGTGCAAATGCCTCAGATTCTGATGGAGAGGTTATTAGTTATGATTGGCAGCAAACGGCTGGTCCAGATGTAGAGTTTGAAAATGGATCGAGCACAATTAGTTTTACCACACCAAATGTTGCAACCTTAACTCAGCTTGTTTTTTCGGTGACAGTTACTGATAGTTTTGGTGAACAAAGCACGGCGCTTTTTACTATAGATGTAAGCGCAAACAGTGCTCCATCAGTGAGTATAACTGGTTCGCAAAATATTCAAGAAGGGGCTGAAGGAGTATTAACAGCTACGGCAACAGACAGTGATGGTAGTATTATTAGCTATAGCTGGGTGCAAACTTCAGGCCCGATTACCGAATTTACTGCAACTGATAATTTAATAAATTATACGGCCCCTGAAGTAGAAACAAATGATGAAATTACCTTCCAAGTAACAGCAACTGATGATGATGGAGCTACAAGCTCTGCAGAATTTAGTGTTGTGGTTGAAAATTACATAAATCTTGCGCCTGTCATTACCCTCGATGCGATTGCTGATATTACTGAGTTAACGCAAGCTTCTGTCTCTGTGGTTGTTACAGACAGCGACGGGGTTATAGCAGATATTGAGTGGCAGCAATTAAGTGGACCATCAGTAGATTTTGTGCAAAATGGCGAAACTATTACTTTCACAGCGCCAGAAGTGTCTGAAAATACCGAGGTGATATTTCGGATCACTGCGGTAGATGATCAAGGAGCAATATCTTCAGCAAGCCTCACATTTATGATCATTCATGTTAATAAACCACCCACAGTGTCTGATATTGCTATTACTACAGAGTTTAATGAAAGTAGTGAATTTACTATAGACGCGAGTGATATTGATGGGGATGAGTTAACTATTAGTTTTTCTCAGCAGTTAGCTGGGGCGAGTATCACTTTAGTTGATGCAACAACTTTTCGTTATCTTTATCAACCTGCATCAAATAGCATATCGCAAGCGCCTTTTACTGTAACTGTATCGGATGGAACTCAGAGTGCCCAAGCGACAGTGAGCGTGACAATTACAGATACTAGTGCAGCCACTGTTGTAAATGTAAGCCCTGAAGATGCAGCCTCTGCTGTGAGTGTAAATGCTCGAGTTATGTTATCGATGTCTGATGTGATGAAGTCATCGAGTTTAGTTGTTAATAGCGCCAATGGTGTATGTGAGGGAAGTGTGCAATTATCAGCTGATAATTTTGAAACTTGCTTAGCAATCGACTCATTAGAGATGACGGGACCACAAGGAAATGACAATGAATATTTTAACAATATTGAGTTTACAGCTGCTTTTAATCAAGCAACAGAATATGCGTTAAGATTAACCGAAGACTTAGTTAATTTTGCTGATACACCTGCTTTAGCCCAAGTAGTTTCTACTTTTACAACTGGAAGTAATGATTTAAAGATAACTGAGGTTGTCGCTATTCGTTTTAGCAACGACACGCCTTGGTTTGAACTTTATAACGGAACCGATAGTAGTGTTAATTTAGCTGATTACAGTGTACGAGTAAAAAGTCGTGACAGTTCTGATAATAGTATTTCGGCCGCAACAATTTTTAATTTGCCTGACCAAGTGATTGCTCCTGAGGAATATCTCATAGTTCATAGTGGTTTTGGGGATCAATTATTTTACGATACAACTGAGCAAAATAAATCTATCGCTTTTATTGGTGATATTGACTCCACGGTTCGCCCTTATTGGTTTTTGAATGGGTTTGTTGAATTGCTAACGCGTGACTCGGGAAGCACTGTGGATTTTGTTCGATTTGGCAATGACACTACTGAGCCTCTGACGGCAGGACAATGGCAAACAGGCTCAGCACCTGTCATTTCTAATGTAACTGGCTCAAGTATTAAAAGAGATATAGATAACACAGATACTAATTCATCATCTGATTGGCACTATAGCCAATTTACGACACCGGCGGGTGTTAATGATGTTAGCTGCGAAGATGACAGTGATGAAGATGGTATTCCTGACTGTTCAGAACTCCCTGGGTCAACTTTTTCTGGATTACCTCTGCATGCTTGGGGAGCTAGAGTTAATCAAAAAGATATCTTTATTGAAGTGGATTATATGGATAGCAGTGATGCGGGAATAATACCGCACCAAACAGCATTGGAAAAAGTGGTAAGCTCGTTCGCTGAGCAAGGCATTGTTGTTCACTTTGATGTGGGGGATTTGTACCACCAAGCAGGGGGAATATCTGTACAAGATCATGATTTAGGAGGGGGTGATCAAGTAACCTTTAGACAATATACACCTTATAACTTTAACCAAGGTGTTGAGAGTTTGTTTCATTATAAAATGGCAAACTTCGACATGAGACGTAAGCCGATATTTCATTATATGTTAATGGCTAATAGTCGAAACATTGATGGCAGTGCGGGTTCTTCAGGGGTTGCTGAATTAAGTGGTAATGATTTGATGATAAGTATGGGGAATTGGGGGTTATCACTTGATAACGAAATATCTCGAAATTTAACCTTCAACTACCAAGCATCAACGATAATGCATGAGCTTGGCCATAATTTAGGTTTAGAGCATGGTGGTGATGAAAGTACAAACTATAAACCAAATCATTTGAGTATTATGAATTACCTTTATCAGTTGAGAGGATTACCGACGATAGGGGATAATGAGGGAGATCGCTATTATTCGAGTCGCTATCGTGAGAATGCCAATTGTGCCGTACAAACTGCGGATTTGACTAATAGCCCATTTGACTCTCCTGAAAATTTTGTAATGTCTTATTCGCATGGACTCGGAAGTTCCATAGACGAAAATAATATAATAGAGGCTAATGGTTTAAGGTATCCCGGCTCTGCTGCTGTAGATTTTAATTGTAATGCTGATTTGACTGAAACTCTAAGCCAAGATACGAATGATGATACCGCCGTAACAGTGCTAAATGATGTTGATGAGTGGAGTTTGATTGAACTTCGTTTTTATACCTTGTTCTCTGGCAATCGCTTCGGTGTTCATCAGCAAGATAGCGATCAAAAAGACGTGTCGAAGCATATACAACAACGAATGATTGAAGAGCAAGCGCCACCTTTAAAACTTCTTAATGAAATTAAAGCTGCTAGAGAAAAGCAAGGGATTAAGTAGTGAAGTATCTGGTTATATTTTTTATGTTGATATGTTGTGTTGCATGCACACCAGATGTTGAACCTCAATGGCATATGTCATCTAGATTAAATTATGATGGGCAGCCAGTAAACTGGAAATCAGGCTCAGTAATTGGTTGCCAACATTGTAAAATTCAAGAGGGACGTATCGTTGAACCCGATGGGATCTCAATCATATACACTCTATACCAAAGAGGGCAATGGCGGGCTGAATATCGCGAATCACATCAAGCTAGGATTGTTTTAGGGAATAACGCACATGCACTTTTAGTTAAAAATAAAGGTTCAGGCACTGTTTTATTAGAAAATAAACACAAACAAATTTCAGAGCTAGCAAAGATAGGGACCCCATTTATACTCAATATGGGGGAAGAAAGATTTACGGTGGTTATTAGTCAATTTGATGAACCTCGCTTTGGCACCGAGTTATCAGACCCTTTACCAGTTAAATTAAATTATAGTGTATTGAAAAGCCAATAGTTTTCTACTGGCTTTTCAAACATTTTAACTTCGATATTGGCTTCGATAGTTTTCAACCCATAACCGTGTGCCACCGCAAACAGCAACGGGCATAACAATTAGGTTTACGAATGGGATAGCAGTTAAAATCATGACAGCTAAACCAAAGCCATAAGATAATGTTTGCTTTTGCTTTAAGTCATTTTTCATTTCGTTAAAACTAATTTTATGGTTATCGAACGCATAGTCTTCATATTGCACTGCATACATCCAGCAAGTGAATAACACCCATAAAACTTGACCGATCACAGGTAAAATCCACAGTAAGATAAAAAAGCCTATAGCGCGCGGCAGGTAATAGCAAAGTTTTGTCCATTCTCGACCTAACATACGTGGCACATCTTTCATTGTATCGAAAAGACTATCGTCATTAATTTTTTGCCCAGTGAGATAAAGCTCGACTTTTTCACTGAGTAGGCCGTTAAATGGGGCTGCTATAAAGTTTGTTATAACTGTGAAGAGCATACTGTAACTAAATAAAATCACCAGCACAGCAATTGGCCACATTAGCCACTCGAGCCAGCTAAGCCATTCTGGTAATAACGAGTTCATGTAAGCAAAGCCATCGGTGAGCCAGCCATACAAAAAGAACAGCGAACTACCAAAAAGCAGAATATTGATTAATAAAGGAATAAGTACAAAACGTTTCAACCCTTTTTGGCTAATTAACTTAAAGCCAGAAAAGAAGTATTCCATACCTTGAGTGAACTGCACGAGAAAACCTCATCTTATTTCTTGTTGTTTGCAGTATAGGGTTTTGACGATATTTGAACAGCTTTTTTCCGTAACAAAGTGTTTAACTCTTTACATGGACTTACATGGACAGTCACTTTAAGTCGGATAGGCACTCTAATTCTTAATAAAATTTAACTTTACATGGACAGTCACAGTATTTATTGCTCTTGCGGCACAGAAAACTTTGTCTACACTTTAATTACAGCTAATGCATTTCAGATTATCAGTTCAAGGAGTGGACGATGGCTTTAGCAAGGAAGCGGCAAATCTGTTTGTCGAACACCAAATATTATCATTGTGTATCTCGTTGCGTCAGACGCGCTTACCTTTGTGGAGAAGACGCACTCACAGGCAAATCATATGAACACCGCAGAGGGTGGGTTGAACAGCGTCTGCTTTTTCTTGCAAAGGTATTTTGCATTGATGTGTGTGCTTATGCGGTGATGAGCAATCATACGCATCTTGTGCTTTATGTTGATGATAAAAAAGCAAATAGGTTATCGGATAAAGCCATCCTTTTACGCTGGTTTAAGCTCAGTAAAATGACGCCTTTAGGTCAAAAAGCCCTTCATGGTGAGCCGTTAAGTGATGGTCAACAAGTCTTCTTAAATAAAGAGGTTGCAGAATACAGAGCGCGCCTTTCGAGCATTAGTTGGTTCATGCGAATGCTAAATGAATATATTGCCAGACGGGCAAATAAAGAAGATGAATGTACTGGGCATTTTTGGGAAGGGCGCTTTAAAAGCCAAGCGCTCCTTGATGAATCAGCGCTTTTAGCCTGCATGGCCTATGTTGATTTAAACCCTGTTCGTGCTAAAGCTGCGAGCACGCCGGAGCAATCGGACTATACCAGTTTTAAAAAGCGATGCGAAAGCGCGAAGGAGTCAAAGCAACCTAAATTACTAGCTCGTTTTATTGGTGGCATGAGTAAGTATAAATCAAAGGGAATACCTTTTGAGTTAAAGTCATACCTGCTACTTGTGGAGCAAACTGGGCGTTGTATCAGCGCGGATAAGCTGGGATATATAGAGCATCATTTACCTCCTATTCTTGAAAGACTGAATTTCGAAGCTGAAAACTGGTTAACGCTAACAACTCAGTTTGAAAACTTATTTCATGGAGCTGCAGGTCGAGTGGGTGCTATTGAAAGTTATTGTATTAAAACAGCTCGCAAGCGACGAAGTAACATTACAAATAGCCGAATTTTATTAGCGAGTTAAGTTTCTAGGTTTATTTTAACGTGATTTCAAATCGCTAGTATCTTCACGCTTTAAATTTAATTGTTTGAAATAATTAGCCCTAGAAGGCTAAAGTCAAAGCTCTATTCTCTCTGAAGCACACTAGCTAAACATAAATACAGAATAAGTTTAGTAATTTTTTTGACTCAACCTTTATATTTTTAAATCACTGCCTTCAGATTTTAAAAATACAATAGTTGTTGGTTTTAAATGACTGTCCCTTTAAAAAGGCTTTACGAACTCTGAAGTGATCTCTGGTAAAAAATCTATAGGTATAAATTATTAACCTTGAATGGTGTGGTGTAGTTTAGACTTTAGTTTTTATCAACTTGGCGTTTTTTTGGTTACATACTGTTGAACTTAGAGATAGTATGTCGGTCCGAACAGTACCTATAAAATCATTATTGAAAACTACAGTAGAGGATAATGGAAATATCCGATACTATTGTTCACATAGTTAACAAAAAAGACATATAAAAATGGGAGTTTTATGCAGTTAGTCGATTTAAATCCACATGATCCTGAAGTAGTAAGCGTGTTTTCTGATATAGACCGACTCATAAACTCACTATACCCTGTTGCTACCGCTCAATCTTTAAGTGTTGAAGAGCTAGCTGAGCCTAATGTTTATGCTATAGGCTTAAAAAATGAAGATGGTATCGTTGCATGCGGCGCAATCGTTATGCAAGAAGGCAACCCTCCTTATGGTGAAATCCGCCGCTTATATGTAAAACCAAGCTACCGTGGTAAAGGGTTATCACGTCGAATTATGCAGATATTATTACATCAAGCTGGTGAGCAACTAATACCGCTTATTCGTCTTGAAACAGGTCCTAAACAAACAGAGTCAATTAGCTTATATGAAAACTTAGGTTTTAATCGTTGTGGTCCGTTTGGTAATTACAACGAAAATCCACAAAGTTTGTTTATGGAGCTTGGGCTAAATCAGTAATTTAGGTGGTAAGCTATGTTTTAGTGAGGTCATCTTTATTTATAAATTCACCTTACAACTATTGGGCTTTGTTACGCTCTTTCTGATTGCTGCTTGTGGTGATAGTTCACAGGTATCCATTACTTCTCAGAGTAGGCAACCAGACCTTATTATTAATAGTACTAAGCTCTATTTAAACTCATGCTACAGTCTTTCTGGTGTCTTCAACCATAATGGCACTATAAAAACAAAAGTTATTCTTATATTTCCTACTCGTCCTTTAAGTATTTGCGCTGATAAGCAATCGCAGCTGAATTTTGATGGCACCTATCTCACTATAAGAATTTGCCGCACCTCTTTTGGCGCAGGAGGTTGCGGGGTTGAAAAATATCGCACAAAAGACTTCGAAAACTGGCAAGAGTACATAGGTATTACTTGGCATGATAACGAGCAATATGAAGCGTGGAGATGGTTAGGGTCAAATTCTTCAGCCGCTGATGAAATCACAAAAGTAATACCAGCCCATTAAAATCAATATGAAAAGGTAATTTACCAGTACATATATTCTACAGTGACTGTCCCTTTAAATGTGATCCTATTAAATACTATTTTCAGTGACTGTCCCTTGAAATATGGTTTAAAAACATTTAGGGATGTTGATTAGCTTTTCACATCAAAAATCACTCGTTACGAGTAAAAATTCTTGTTGGACTTGAGTCACTATTTTTCTTTTAATGCGCGGCAACAACCCTTGCCGATTTCGGCATTACTAAAATAAAAGAGAAAGATAGATGAAAGAAACAACATCACTAGAACAAGCTCGCACGAGTTACAATGTTCGTCATTGGAGCCAAGGTTTCTTTGGTATTAATGATCAAGGTGATGTGTATGTTGCGCCAAAGGCCCATGCCCCAGAGCAAACCATTGCACTAATTGATATCGCACAGCAGTTACAAGACAAAGGCTTAAGCTTGCCTGCGTTGGTTCGTTTTCCACAAATTTTACATCATCGTGTACATAGCTTATGTCAGGCATTTAACACGGCGATTGAAAATTATGGTTATCCGAAAGACTATTTGCTTGTTTACCCAATTAAAGTAAACCAACAGCGTGAAGTTGTTGAAGAAATTGTTGCAAGCCAAGCTGATATTGAAAAGAAACAATTGGGCCTAGAAGCGGGCAGTAAACCTGAGCTATTAACTGTATTAGCAATGGCAGAAAAAACCAGTGCTGTCATTGTGTGTAATGGCTACAAAGACCAAGAATACATTCGTTTAGCATTGATTGGCGAAAAGCTAGGCCACAAGGTTTACATTGTTCTTGAAAAACTGTCTGAGCTAGACATGGTGCTTAGCCAAGCAAAAGAGTTAAACGTAAAGCCACGCATTGGTATTCGTGTACGTTTAGCGTCGCAAGGTAAGGGCAAGTGGCAAGCAAGTGGTGGCGAAAAATCAAAATTTGGTTTGTCGGCATCGCAAGTACTCAGTGTGGTCAATCGCTTAAAAGCGTCTGATCAACTTGATCTGATCCAACTTGTACACTTTCACCTTGGCTCGCAAATGGCAAACATCCGCGATGTTCGTTTAGGTGTGAGTGAAGCTGCGCGTTTTTACTGTGAGTTACGTAAATTAGGTGCACAAATCGATTGCTTAGATGTGGGTGGCGGTTTAGCGGTAGATTATGACGGTACTCGTAGCCAGTCACATAACTCAATGAACTACAGCCTAAGTGAATACGCTAATAACATCGTATACACCATTGGTGATACCTGTAAGTTATATGAGCAGCCAATGCCGCGCATTATTTCTGAGTCAGGTCGTGCGTTAACAGCGCACCATGCTGTATTGATTTCGAATGTTATCGGCACCGAAAGCTATGTACCTGAAGACATTCAAGCGCCAGCCGCTGATGCACCACTATTATTAAAAAACATGTGGACATCATGGCAGCAGTTAAGTGATGACAATGACGACCGTGCATTAATCGAAATCTATCACGATAGCCAAGGCGATTTAGCCGAAGCACATAATCAGTTTGCACTTGGTTTGTTAGATTTAACAGAGCGAGCATGGGCGGAGCAAGTTAACTTACGTGTATGTTATGAACTTAACAAACATATGGATAACAAAAACCGTTTTCATCGCCCGATTATTGATGAATTAAATGCGCGTTTAGCAGATAAGTTTTTTGTGAACTTTTCATTGTTCCAGTCATTACCGGATGCATGGGGTATTGACCAAGTGTTTCCTGTTCTACCGCTAAGTGGTTTAACAGAAGCACCACAAAAACGCGCCGTGTTACTTGATATTACCTGCGATTCAGACGGTGCTATGGAGCACTATGTAGACGGTCAAGGTATTGAAAGCACATTACCTGTGCCAGCATTTAGCGAAGAAAAACCTTACTTAATGGGCTTTTTCTTAGTGGGTGCTTATCAGGAGATTTTAGGTGATATGCATAACTTATTTGGCGACACACACAGTGCAATTATAAAAATGGATGAGCAAGGTCAAGCGCAAATCACTGAAGTTAACGAAGGTGATACCGTTGCAGACATGATGCGTTACGTACATTTAGATGTAGAAAGCTTCCAGCAGTCTTACGCCCAGCTGGTGGCAGCTAAATTGCCAGAAACTGAGCAGCAAAGCGTATTAGATGAGCTGCAAACTGGCTTAAATGGTTACACTTATTTAGAAGAGTTATAAGCAATGTCGACATTGTTTGACCACACAGATCATTCATTATATTCAAACGGCATGACGTTTTTACGTCAGCCGATGGTGCAAAACATCACTGCAATCGATGCGGATGTAGTGGTGCTAGGTTTACCCTTTGATTTGGCGACCTCAGGTCGCCCTGGTGCACGTTTAGGGCCTGACGCAATTCGTCGAGCTTCAGTGCACCTGGCATGGGAAGAAACCAAGTACCCATGGACGTTTCCGTTGTTTGAGCGTTTAAAATTAGCTGATGCGGGTGATTTTACTTACCCAGTAGGCGACCCAGAATATTTTACCGCGCAGTTAGAATTAGCCGCTGAGCAAATTCTTCGTCAAGGTAAAACATTATTAGGTTTAGGTGGCGACCACTTTGTGACTTTGCCGCTACTGCGTGCCCATGCTAAGCAATATGGTAAGATGGCATTAGTGCATTTTGATGCCCATACAGATACTTACAGCAATGGCTCTCGCTATGATCACGGTACCATGTTTTATCATGCGCCGATGGAAGGGCTTATTGATGTTGATCACAGTATTCAAATCGGTATTCGTACTGATTTTGATCAAAGCAAACATGAGTTTGCAGTGATTGATGCAATGGCAGCTAATGATTTGCCTGCACAAGATATCGCAGAGCAAATTAAAGCACGTGTGGGTGACTTACCTGTGTATCTAACCTTTGATATTGACTGCCTTGATCCCGCATTCGCTCCAGGGACAGGCACTCCAGTATGTGGTGGCTTAACCAGCGATAAAGTACTCAAAGTACTTCGTGCATTGAAAGGCATTAATATGGTCGGTATGGATGTGGTTGAAGTATCTCCATCCTATGACCAAAGTGAACTAACAGCGATTGCTGCAGCGACCATTGCCAATGAGTTATTACACTTATGGACTTTGAAGCATAAATACTAAATGAGAGAGACAAAGAGCGCCATTAGGCGCTCTTTTTTTTGATATTAGATTAAGCAATTAAGCAATTAAGCAATTAAGCGCTTCGAACATCAACCTTTAATTTAAGCTTTTGCCCAGGTTGAATGTATTTTTGCCCAGCTAATGAATTCCATTTAATAATATCTTCTACAGACACATTAAACTTAGCAGCAATGCGCGCTAACGAGTCACCACGACGAACTTTATAGGTAATGGTGCGCTCTTTGATTTGTGTAGCAGCAAGTTGCGACTTTTCCTGTTTATACACAGTTAGCTTTTGACCAACACGCAGTACCGCGTCTTTTTTCAGCTTATTCCATGTTGCAAGTTCAGCTATGGTGACATCGTACTCACGGCTGATATCCCACAGTGTATCGCCACTGGCCACTTTATGGCTAAGTTTTTTACGTGTTGCTTTATTAGCTGCCATACGCACTGACTTTGGTAAATGCTGGCTATTAATCTCACCATCGCTTAGTGGCACAAGTAATTGCTGACCAACACGAATAGTATTCGATGAAAGCTTATTCAGTGTTTTAATCGCGTTTGTGCTTGTCGAAAACTTCTTCGCAATCACAGATAAACTGTCACCGCGCGCAACAATATATTGCTGCCAGCGTAGGCGGTCTTTTTGCTCTGTTTTAGCTAGCTTGTCAGTAAACGCTTCAACTTTATCAGACGGTAATAATAAAAAGTGTGGGCCATTAGGATCCGTCGCCCAGCGATTGAAGCCAGGGTTTAAACGATAAAGCTCTGTTAAGCTAATGCCTGCCATGTCAGCGGCAAGTGCTAAGTCAATTTGGCTCCCTACATTAACTGCTTCAACGACTTGAGCATTAATTATTGGCTGCCACTTAACACCAAATTCGTCACTGCGTTTTACCAGATCAGACAGCGCTAACAGCTTAGGTACGTAGGCAGTGGTCTCTCTTGGTAAATCAAGTGACCAAAAATCCGTTGGTAAATGCTTTTTACGGTTCTTTTTAATGGCACGCAGTAAACGACCTTCACCTGAGTTATAGGCTGCAATGGCATTTAGCCAATCGCCTTCTAAGGTTTTGTGTAAATATGATAAATAATCTAGCGCTGCACGGGTCGATTGCACAATGTCACGGCGACCGTCATACCACCAGTTTTGTTTTAAATCGAAACGCTCACCGGTTTGTGGCATAAATTGCCAAATGCCAGAAGCACTGCGATGTGAATAACCAAATGGATCAAACGCACTTTCCACAATAGGTAAAAGTGCGATTTCGATTGGCATCTGACGCTTTTCGACTTCTTCTACAATAAAGTATAAGTAAGGCTCAGCTCGCTTAGAGATACGATCTAAATAGGCCTGATGACGCGCATAATAGTTACGCTCAGCAACAACTGGGCGGTTTTGTGGCACATCAATCGAAAGCTGATAGCGAATACGTTCCCATACATCATCAAATACAGGAGGCGGCTCATCAATATCGGTTAATTGTTGATATTGAGCGTTGATCATCAATGCATCATTGATATCGCTCGGACTTGCGCCGTCTAATTGTTGCTCAACATTATTGCTCGCAACATCTGTACTTGCTGAATCAGAAGCTGTCAATTGACAGCCACTTAAAATCAGCGCAAGTGATAAAACTAAAGGAGACTTATACATATATACCCATACATCAGGTAAAAAAACTCGGCGAATATTACCTGCTCTGAGAACATATTGCCACTTTATGACCAGTTTATGTCAGCTTATTATTGCAAGATGCTGATCTAAATATACAAAATTGTAACTACCGGCGTTTACGTTTTTTAAAAGTTATCTTTCCAGGCTCTGAGACCTGCAAAGCGTTGCCAAGGTTCATTCAGATCCAAATTAATTTTTAGCTCATCAGGCAGCTCATCAGTGATTGTTGCTATATTGCTACGTAAAAATGGATTTATTTGTTTTTCCACGCCTAACTGGGTTGGCAAGCTTATTTCGTCTTTGGCGCGCAGAGTATCAACTTCATCACTGTAGTTGAGAAGGTATTCGTTATTTGGCTCTACAGCTTTTGCGAAGGCTAAGTTGGCTTGCGTGTATTCATGGGTGCAGTAGATTTTACACTCATCTGGCAGGGCTCTTAGTTTACATAACGAGTGCCACATTTGTTCTGCGCTGCCTTCGAATAATCGTCCGCAGCCAGCACTGAATAAGGTGTCGCCAGTAAAACTTAATTCGTCGTTAATGTAACAAATATGGTCTAGGGTATGACCAGGTGTTGCAAGCACGGTAAAGGTGTAATCATACACAGTGACTTTATCCGCTTCTGATACGCCATGAGTAATACCTTTAAAAGGGCTATGTCTTGGCCCATAAACCGGAATATCACGAAATTCCTTAACCAGTGCAGCCACACCATCGGTATGATCATAATGGTGATGAGTAATCAAAATACCGCTAAGTGTTAAGTTATGCTCGCTCAGATAGTTTAAAACAGGCTCTGCTTGACCGGGATCGACGACCCAGGCTGTTTGCTCAGCTTCATTGCTGATGCACCAGATGTAATTATCAGAAAAGGCTTTAATTGCTTTAACTTGCACCATGTTTAATTGCTCTATAAAGTGACAGTTAACACACAGTATAACGAGCTCAGAAAATGAAACCAGCCCTTAGTTTTCAAGAAGGTCCTAAGCCATACACTTGGCAGCAGTTCCCTCATGGTGACTATTTACGTGCTGAAATTGAACGTAAGCTAACGCCATGGCTGCCACGCATGTTTGGCTATCACATGCTCAAACTTGGTAATTTAAGTGGTGAGCTGGCAACCAGTGAAAGTCCTATAAAGCATCAAGTTTGTGTCGCAGAGCAGGGGTTATTTACCGGTGTTATTGCTGATGTAGACGAGCTACCTTTTTATGAGCACAGTGTTGATGCTTGCATATTGTCGCATTGCTTAGAATATCATTCTGATCCACACCACATCTTACGCGAAGCACATCGTACTTTAATTCCCGGTGGTTATCTGGTGATCACGGGCTTTAATCCGTTTAGCTTGTGTGGCTTGGCGCAGCTTTTACCTTTTAGTCGCCAAAAGTTACCTTGGACAGGACGCTTTTTTACGCCATCACGAGTAAAAGACTGGTTGAATCTATTAGGCTTTGAGATTATTTCGGACGAGCGATTTATCCATTCATCGCTTGCAAGAGGCAACCGTTTGTCACGTTTTGCGGCGTGGCGCAGTTTTGGCCAGCAATATTTAAAGCCAATGGGCAGTGTGTATATGCTGGTGGCTCGAAAACGTGTGGCCCCGCTGACACCAATTAAACCTAAATGGCATGCAAGGCCGCAATTTTCGCCAGTGAAAGGAGCAGGGCTCAGGCAAACATCAAAGCAGCACTGTGAGCGGGATAGCTAAATAGTGTTGTTGCGTACCTGTTTTGCTTGGGTACTGACCTGCACGAATATTTAATTGAATAGAAGGGTGCAACAGCTTTGGTACCGCTAAGGTTGCATCGCGGCCTTCCCGAGTCGCAATAAAGCTTTGTTTATCGCCTTTTAAATGAATGTTTTGCTCACGCTGCTCTTTCACTGTGGTTTTGTTCGCCAGCGGACGGCCATCTGGTTGATAGTCATGACACATCCAAAGTACCGTATCGTCAGGAAACGCTAAAATTCGCTGTAGTGAGTCATATAACTCACCGGCACTGCCTCCTGGGAAATCACAGCGGGCTGTGCCACTGTCTGGCATAAAGAAGGTGTCACCAACAAATACATTGCCATCAATGTGAAAACACACGCTGTCAGGGGTATGGCCCGGTGTGGCAATCACATCTACTGTGTAATCACCTAACTGAAATAGTGCTTTATCAGCAAATAACGCATCAAAAGGTTCACCATTACATGGTATATTAAGATTATAAAGTTGGCTAAAGTGCTGTTGCACTTGTGTGATCCCTTTACCCGTGCCGAGTTTACAAGGGTGTGTGTCTTGTAATTGCTGCTTTATGTAACTTGCTGCGGTGATATGGTCAGCATGGGCATGAGTTTCAAGTAGCCATTGCAATGTCAGCTGCTCAGTCTTTATGTAGCTGATGATCTCATTGGCTGTGATAAAACTTAACTCACCACTTGGCATATCAAAATCAGCTGGCGCATCAATTAGCAAGCACTGCTTAGTGCTTTCGCAACTGACTAAGTAGCAGAGAGTGGCGCTTTGTTGATGAAAAAAAGAGTGAATGCGCAGAGCCATAATGAATCCTTTATATTTCGTTATAGCCAAATCTTATAACATATAACAAAAATATAAAACGACCTGCGCCAAGTTTATTTCAAGGGGCTTTTAATTACCGTCGTAACCTGTGTCTTCAAGTAATTGATCGCTGCCAGCTGCTTCGCGGGCAAGATCGTCAACAATCTCATTGTATTTATTGCCGCTATGACCTTTTACCCAACGCCATTCTATGCTGTGTTGTTGGCAGGCAGCATCTAGTCGTTTCCATAAATCGACATTCTTAACTGGTTTTTTAGCCGCGGTTTTCCAGCCGCGCTTTTTCCAATTATCAACCCATGACTCAATACCTTGTTTCACATATTGGCTATCGGTTGTCAGAATGACATTACAAGAGCGGGTGAGGGTTTCAAGTGCAACGATAGCAGCGAGCATTTCCATCCGATTATTGGTTGTTAGGGTATAGCCTTGGCTTAATTGCTTTTCGTGACCGTTGTATCGCATCACGATGCCATACCCTCCAGGCCCTGGATTTCCTAAACATGATCCATCGGTGTAAATCTCTACGGTTTTCTGCACTGTTTTACCTTGATATTGTGTACAATAAAGTGAATATAGAAAGATACCAGAGTCAGGCTTAAGACGATATGGCACATAGACAAATAGTTTTAGATACAGAAACCACGGGTATTGACCCAAAGCAAGGCCACCGCATTATTGAAATCGGTTGTGTTGAACTTGTAAATCGCCGTCTTACTGGCAACAACTTTCATGTGTATATCAATCCACAACGTGAGATAGAAGAAGAAGCAATAGACGTACACGGTATCACCAATGAATTTTTGCGTGATAAACCCCTGTACCATCAAATTGCCCATGAGTTTTTAGAGTATATTCGTGGCGCTGAGCTTGTTATTCATAACGCAGCGTTCGATATCGGCCACATGGACAATGAGTTTGCATTGTTAAATCAAGGTTTTCCTAATACTGCCGATGTATGTAGTGTACTTGATACGTTAAAAATGGCGCGTGACTTGCACCCAGGTCAAAAGAATAACCTTGATGCACTTTGTCGTCGTTACGATATTGATAACTCAAAGCGTACTTTACACGGCGCATTACTGGATTCTGAGATCCTAGCCGATGTTTACCTGTCGATGACGGGTGGACAAGTAAAGCTGAACCTTAATCAAAATAAAGATGAAGGCTCAACCCAACAAACGGGTGGTATTCGCCGACTGAGTGCTGATAGAGCACCGCTTGTGGTATTAAGAGCAACAGAACAAGAGCACGCCGCTCACGAAGAACGTTTAGACTTGGTTGCAAAGGGTGGCCAATGCTTATGGCGTGCAGAATAAGGTAATAAAATGAGAAAACAGCTACTAGCAGGATTAGTGTGTTTAATTCCCTTCACGGGATTTGCCAACGAGCAAAATAAAATAACCCCATTAGAACGTGATGGGGTGCAAAATGAAATTCCCCTGCTAGAGAACCGTTTTCGTATCGATCACAAAATCGATAAAGTAACTTTACTCTTCTTTCGTAAGCGCGGTGCCCCTGCCGTTGTGTTAGTTCGCCCTGACGGCACTAAGTATTATGCAACTGACTCAGTTAAAAATGATGACCTCGACTGGTATGATGAATTGAGCTATGACTTGGTAACGATAAGCAACCCAATGCCAGGCCCCTGGCAAGTGGTCGGCAGTATCTTGCCTGATAGCCGTATTATGGTGCTGGGTGAAATAGAGCTTAATGTTGATCCACTCCCGCCCATGCTGTTTCGTGGCGAAACAGTAAAACTAACGGGCCGCGTATTAAATGACGGTGAGCCAATAGAAGTTGGTCAGTTTAGAGATGTGATCAGTTTGCACGTTGATTTTGTCAGCACTAATAATAGTGATTACGCAAACTTTGGTGCAGGTACGCAAAGTGTTACTGACTTTAAAGATGATGGCCGTGGCTTTGATGAGCGTCCGCTTGATGGTGTGTTTACCGGTGAGTTTAAACTGGTCTTTCCGGCAGGTGAGTGGCAGCCAGAGCTATATATAGAAACACCTATACTAAAGCGTACCGTGGTGCAAAAACCGATAGTCGTGCATGAGCCGCCTTTTGATTATGAAATAGCCCTTGCTGAGCAAGATGAAGATGACCACATTTTAACAATCACCTTAAACCCTGAAATCGTCAAACCAGAAACTGTGCTCATTCAAGGGAAAATTTATTACCCTAATAATGAAGAGCAAATGTTCTCTTTAGATGCTGATAAATCGCAAACACGGGAACTGGCCATTAAAAATTATGATTGGGGACGATACAGTGTTGAGCTCTCTGTATTTGGTAGCAACATAAATGACCGTGAATTTATGGCGACGTTACCGACGTATAAATTTGAAATTGAGCGACCAATTGAAGCTGTACCAGAAATTGTTCGCCCAGAAATTGATTTAGAAGCGCAAGCAGAGCAACAACGAATTATTGAAGAAGAACAAAAAGCGTCCACCATGCTGATGGTGACCTTAATTGTTGTTGGAAATTTAACCGTACTTTTATTAGGTTGGCTGGCAATTAGAATTTTTGTTCAGAAGAAACCGCTGAAATTTAAAATTTCATTACCGTTTTTAAAGAAAAAAAATCAAACCGAAAATGATGAGCAAGCAACGAATGAAAATGAAGTTGGCAAAAACGGCTCAAAAAATGATAAATCAGGTGAAATTTTAAACCTTTCGATGTCAGATGACTAAAAAACCTGTAAAAATACAAAAAACCCCTTGACGAACTAGAGGGTGATTCGTATTATTCACGCCGCTGTCAGGGGAGACTCAGTCAGCAACGAAAATGTGGAGTGGTAGTTCAGTTGGTTAGAATACCGGCCTGTCACGCCGGGGGTCGCGGGTTCGAGTCCCGTCCACTCCGCCAATTTTCGACAATTTGTAAGTATGCGCTGGAGTGGTAGTTCAGTTGGTTAGAATACCGGCCTGTCACGCCGGGGGTCGCGGGTTCGAGTCCCGTCCACTCCGCCAATTACTTACACAACTTATGGTTGTAAAACATTTTCCTTTGCGGAGTGGTAGTTCAGTTGGTTAGAATACCGGCCTGTCACGCCGGGGGTCGCGGGTTCGAGTCCCGTCCACTCCGCCAATAGGAAAAATAAATAGCATTAGATAC
>NZ_JAKGBH010000030.1:0-59542 GCF_021532515.1 Pseudoalteromonas sp. PAST1
CTAATGTATCCTTGGTAGATGATGACGGAAACCCTATAAATAACTCAAAGGCTAAAAACTATTCAAAAGATATTATTTTTTCAGATAAAAATATGACATCATTACTCACTTTACCTTACGCCACTTGGTGCAGATTGTATAAGCGAGAACTTTTAGTTGAAAATAGCTATCAGTATGAAAAGGGTGAGCTATTCTTAACTAACTTTCACTTTATAAATAGCATTCGCTCAGGGCTGGTTGCTAATGCAGTTTATTTTTATAGAATAAGAAACAATAGTATGTCATCTGCATCAAACTCTTCAAAAAAATTACAAAAAAATATGACAGAAGAATCTATCCTTAACTTTAAAAACGAATTGATTAGTCTAAACATTCAACATTCAAGAAAGCAGGTTTTTAACCTTTTTAATTATTTATCATTCGCAAAGCTAAACTTTATATCCTGTGTTTATGGCTGTGAAATAAAAAGGTATAAGCTGTTGAAAAGTAGGATAAGTAATTGTTTTCCAGTAGAGTCTTTTGAACTATCACAGAGTATAGGGCTACTGCCAAGAGAGTTAATGATTTTTTTAATATGTGAAAAGTTAAGGCTAACTCCGATATTGTTGTATATAAAAAGTAAAATGACAAAATAGTAAAAGGCTAATGAAGTTTTATGGTAGAAGAAAAGGCGTTAGTCTCGGTGATCATGCCGACCTACAATGCAGAAAGCTATTTAGCTGAGAGCATTAATTCAGTAATAGCTCAAACTTACAATAATTGGGAGTTATTAATAACAGATGATTGTTCGACAGATGATACAGTTGCTATTGCTAAAAAATATGCAGACTCTGATTCTAGGGTTAAGTTATTTATTCAGCCACAAAACCAAGGAGCAGGAGCAGCTAGAAATAATTCTATTATGAATGCTAAAGGGAAATATATTGCATTCTTAGATGCGGATGATTTGTGGTTACCTGAAAAGTTAGAAAAACAAGTCGCTTTTGCAACGAAGAACAACTACGCATTTACATATACAAGTTACCAAAAGTTTTCTAACGGTAAAGTTTCTACAGTTGTACACCCTCCTAAAAGCACGACATATAGCAAATTAATGTACAGTAATGTAATTGGTTGCTTAACTGCTATGTATGATGCAGAAAAACTAGGCAAAAAATATATGCCATTAATTCGTAAGCGGCAAGATATGGGCTTATGGTTAGATATTCTCAAAGAAACACCCGCAGCTTATTGCCTAAAAGAACCTCTTGCATATTACCGTGTAGGGGTTGGAATGAGCGCTAATAAAATTAAGATACTTTCATATCAATGGCGGTTTTATAGAGATGTAGCAAAGCTTAACTTTTTTAGAGCTATGTTTACCTTTAGTGTTTATGCACTCAAAGGATTTAGCAAACACCGTCAATAAAGCTGCTTTAGGAAGCAAGTTATTAGTGGGTGACATCAGGCCCGCTCAAGCAATCATTGCCAATGAAAAGCTTATTCAGCTTGAAAAGACATTGCTAAAAAATGAAAAAATTATAAATCTATAAATTAGTGGTTTGTTCTCGTAAAGGGTAATAACAATTTTGTAATAGACACGCTTAAATTCTCTGCGTATAATCGCCGGCTCATAAAAACCAATCCTTTAGGGTTGGTTTTAGGGAAAATGAGCATTTCAGGTGTGACTATGGAAAGTTGGTACTTACTTTTTTGTAAATCAAAACAAGAGCTAAGAGCTCAAACTAACCTTCAAAACCAAGGTTTTGAAGTATTCTTTCCCGAACATAAAATTGAGCGAATCGTAAAAGGTCGCCGATCAATTCGTACGTCTCCTCTTTTCCCTAATTATATATTCATAAAGTTATGTACGAAAAACTGTAACTTTTCTGCGGTAAAAAATACTCGAGGCATAAGTGGCTTTGTAACATACGGCCAGCAATTTCAGCTTGTCTCAGAACAGTTGATTGCTCAACTCAAATCTATGAATGATATGTGTGAGATAACTTCTGCGTTACCAAAAACGGGGGATGTTGTTTATTTGAATACAGAGTCATTTAAAAACGTACAGGCTATTTACCAAGAGCCAGATGGCGATATGCGCAGCATACTTCTCATTAATTTGCTGAATAAACAAATAAGCGTAAGTGTAGAAAATAAAGAAATCAGTTTATAAGTCGTGCTCCAGCGCGACGCTTATGTAAGAACGGCTTTAGCCGTGAACATATTCAAAGTGTTCGGCGTTAAAACACCTCCTACAGAACGGGTAATACGTAGGAACGGCTTTAGCCGTGAACATACTCAAAATGTTCGGCGTTAAACCACCTCTTATAGAACGGGTAATACGTAGGAACGGCTTTAGCCGTGAACATGCTTTAAATGTTCGGCGTTAAAACACCTCCTACAGTGTAGGCTTTATGCTTTCATACGAAAAAATAACAATAAAATCAGTACGTAGGAACTGCAACCTAGGGGCGGAAGCGTGCCCGAAGGGCTAGACAAGCAAATAGTTTTGCTTTCAAGTTGGAGCGAGAGGAGCTCTGCGACGAACTGGAACGGAAGCGTGCCCGAAGGGCTAGACAAGCAAATAGTTTTGCTTTCAAGTTGGAGCGAGAGGAGCTCTGCGACGAACTGGAACGGAAGCGTGCCCGAAGGGCTAGACAAGACGTAGGCGTCACGCTTGCTTGGCGCGTCTCAAACACGGCACTGCTGCGAACATTTCGCGCGATATAAATTTCACGCCTACAAAATGGTGAATGCCGAAGGGCTAGACAAGGCGTAGGCGTCACGCTTGCTTGGCGCGTCTCAAACACGGCACTGCTGCGAACATGTCGCGCGAAATAAATTTCACGCCTACATCAAAGACATTTAATCGCACAAAGAGACTATGAGCTGCTTCGTTGAAGAGTAAACAAAGAAGTTTTGTCTTACTCATTTAATCTCGTTTACTTCTCTTTGTGCTAATGAAAACTAGTGATAAAGCCTTAATTAGTAGGCAGCTTAGAAGTCAACATACAAATTGTTATGTTAAAGCTTCTTAGATTCTCGTTTATACAAATAGGACTTCTAGACTAGTACTAAGTGAATGAGCCAAGAAGTACTTATTAACTATTTTGCAAAAAACTGTCACAAGTGAGCGTTTACTAAACACTCAGTCTTGCGAACATCTAGTTGCCATGCTTTAATTAGGCAGCAAAAAAATAAACAGATATGGTTTTATTTAAACTGGACGTTTTAAGAAAATTATTTGGGAAATAACAATGGCGCTTAGCTGTAAAACAATTGTGACGTCATTTGCGTTACTAGCAATGACAGGCTGTACAATCATCCCCGGCAGCCATTTCGAAGGAATCGAGTCGGGCGAACAAGTAGATAATGTAGAGAAGGAACTCGAAAAGGTTAATATTCAAATCATTGACTCTTCTTTAATAAATCAACAAAAGCAATCTCAAGTTAAAAACTTCACGCCTTCCAGTTTAGATGGCATAGATACATCTAATTATCAGTACAAATTAGGTGTAGGTGATGTACTTACAATTGGTGTTTGGGATCACCCAGAGTTAACC
This sequence comes from Pseudoalteromonas sp. PAST1, assembly GCF_021532515.1. Classification (NCBI taxonomy): domain Bacteria; kingdom Pseudomonadati; phylum Pseudomonadota; class Gammaproteobacteria; order Alteromonadales; family Pseudoalteromonadaceae; genus Pseudoalteromonas; species Pseudoalteromonas sp. PAST1. The sequence goes on from NZ_JAKGBH010000030.1 coordinate 3,546, forward strand.
ATTCCAGCAGCAGTGCAACGTACAGCTGAGTTTGATGGCTTTCGTGTTCAAGCAGATGGCACAATTACCTATGCATACGCGCCTAATATTCAAGCCGCTGGTAAAACAGTACAACAAGTTCATAAAGAGCTTGTAAAGCGCCTAAGCCGAGTAATTGAAGAGCCACAGGTTGATGTGAAAGTGGTTGGGTTTAGAAGCCAAAAAGCTTATGTAACAGGCGAAGTAAACAAGCCAGGTGTATTACCAGTTACAGAGATCCCTTTAACTTTAATCGATGCTCTAAACCAAGCTGGCGGTCTAACAGAAAGTGCTGACTGGCGCACCGTGACATTTACTCGCGGTGATAAAACAGAAATTATTAAGTTAGATGATTTTTATGCCCATGGCGATATTTCGCAAAACCGCTTATTGCAGCATGGCGATATTGTGCACGTAAGCCGAAACGATATGCAAAAAGTGTTTGTACTTGGTGATGTAAAACGCGCTGGTACAGTGGGTGTTAATCGCTATGGTTTAAATTTAGCACAAGCATTAAGTGATGCTGGTGGCTTAAACGAAAATACAGCAGATGCAAATGGCGTGTTTGTTCTTCGCAAACGCAACTTAAACACTGATGGTGTAATTGCTGATGTGTACCAACTTCATGCTAAGAATGTTGCTGCATTAGTGCTTGCTGAACAGTTTGAACTTGAACCGCACGACATTGTATATGTAACGTCAGCGCCGCTTGCACGTTGGAATCGTGTAATTAGCTTATTACTACCATCAGTAAGTACAGTTGATTCAATCAACGACGTTGCAAACACAAACTAAAGGTAGGCTGTATGTTTGATTCTGTATTAGTAGTTTGTGCAGGTAATATATGCCGAAGCCCTACTGCCGAATATGTTTTAAAAAGTAAGCTAGAAGGTAAAAATGTAGTTGTTTCTTCAGCAGGATTGACTGCCCTTGAGGGTAAACCTGCTGATGAACAAGCAAAGCAAATTGCCAACTCACATAATATTGATATGAGCGCGCACCAAGGCAGGCAAATAACCTCAAATTTGGTGGCAAATAATAGCGTTATTTTAGTGATGGAGCAGCGCCATGTTAACGATTTGTGCGCACGTTACCCTCAAGCTCGCGGGAAAACATTTTTACTAGGTAAATGGATTGGCGATAAAGAAATCCCCGATCCTTACCGCCAAAGTCAAGAAGCCTTTGAGCATGTTTACGCATTAATAGATAGCGCGTGTAGCGCTTGGCAAAAGTATTTATAAGGAAAGGCTAGTACATGAATGCTCAGCCCACTGCATTAGCAGAAAACAATAAACAAAATAGAACAACGCAAGACCAAACCAGTCAAGAAATCGATTTAATGGCGTTATTAGGCGCATTAATCGATCGTAAGTATTTTATTGCAGCCATCACTGCAGTATTTATGGTTGTGGGCGTTTTTTATGCAATCTATACAGCACCAGTGTACAAAGCAACAGCTATGGTCCAAGTTGAAGATGGAGGCGCATCAGTCCCAGGCTTTGATGATATGGCGGGTATGTTCGAAAGCACCTCTGCTGCGGTAACCGAAATAGAGCTACTTAAGTCACGCTCAGTGATAGGCGAGGCCGTTGATACCTTAAAGCTTGATATAGTCGCTGCACCTAAATTATTCCCGGTGATTGGTAATAGAGCGTTTCGTAAATTTACCCCAATAGAAGCAGGCGATTTAGCCGACCCAAGTTTGGGTGCAAGCAGTTATGCTTGGGGTGGTGAGAGCATTGATGTATTTAGGTTTGATGTACCACGCTCAGCGATTGGTGCTGGCTTTACACTCGTTGCCGGTGAAGGCACTGATAAAAATAAAAGTTTTACCCTCATTAATGGTGAAGACGAAGTAATTCTGCAAGGTAAAGTGGGAGAAGAGCTAACTAACGGTAAATTTAACTTAACTATTCGCAGTTTAATTGCTCGAGCAGGTACAGAATTTACTCTAATACGTAAAGATCGCTTAAATACAATTTTGAATTTGCAAACCGCAATTGAGGCAACAGAAAAAGGTAAAGACTCAGGGATTATTAACTTGAGTTTACAAAGCGAAAGCACACAATTTGCCGAAAAAGTGCTTGATAAAGTAACATCTATATATGTGCGCCGTAATGTAGAGCGAAACAGCGCTGAGGCGCAAAAATCACTCGAGTTTTTAGAAGTACAACTACCCGAAGTTAAAAAGCAGCTTGAATATGCAGAGCAGCGTTTTAACGATTATCAAATTAAACGTCAATCAATCAACATTACATTAGAGACTCAAGGTGTACTTGAGCAAGTAGTAGAGCTTGAAACTAAACTACAAGAGCTTGAGCTAAAGCGCTTAGAGCTAAGCCGTAAATTTAAAGAAAGCCACCCGACCTACCAAGGTGTACTTGAGCAAATCGAAGCGGTACAGAAACAAAAGCAAAACTTAGTGGGTGAAGTGGGCAACCTGCCAGAAACACAACAAGAGTTACTGCGTTTAAAGCGTGACGTTGAAGTAAGTAACCAAATTTACACGCTATTATTAAGTAAAACACAAGAGCTTGATATTGTACGTGCAGGTACAGTGGGTAATGTCCGTATTATTGACCATGCTGAGGTAAATATCTCTAAGCCAGTTAAACCTAAAAAAGCATTAATTGTGGTAATGGCAACCTTGTTAGGCGGTATGCTAGCAGTGGCGATAGTGCTTGTCCAAAAGGCAATTCATAAAGGGGTAGAAGACCCTAACGAAATTGAGGCCTTAGGCCTACCTGTTTATGCTAGCGTACCTTACTCAGATTACCAAGATAAACTAACCGGTTTTAGTCGTGCCCGTAAAAGTAAAGATAAACCAAAATCAATACTCGCAGTTGATAACCCAGCTGATTTATCAATAGAGGCGCTACGTAGCTTACGCACAAGCTTACACTTTGCGATGATGGAGGCAAAAAATAATATTATTGCTATATCTGGCCCAAGCCCAGGCGTTGGTAAATCGTTTATATCGGTTAACTTGGCAACAGTGCTGGCACAAAGTGGTAAAAAGGTACTGATTATTGATGCTGATATGCGCAAAGGTTACTTACAAACCCAGTTTGGCATGAAGTGGGATGATGGCTTAAGTGATTTATTATCGGGGCGACTAACGCTTGAGCAAGTAACTAAAACATCACAAGTTCAAGACTTAGATGTTATTACCCGTGGTCAAATACCGCCAAACCCGTCTGAGTTACTAATGCACCGCAACTTTACTAAGATGGTCGATCAAGTTAAAGATAAATACGACATTGTAATAATTGATACTCCACCAATTTTAGCTGTAACAGACCCTGCAATTGTTAGTGCTCATACAGGTACTACCTTACTTGTAACGCGCTTTGGGCAAAATCATGCGCGCGAAATTGAGCTTACACGCAATCGTTTTGAACAAAATGGCATTGATGTAAAAGGCGTGGTATTTAACGGTGTAGTTAAAAAGGCTAGTAATGCCTATGGATATTATGGTTACTATAACTATGAGTATAAATCAGGAAATTAAGTGTCGGTTGTTTAAGTTTTTCGTATTATCTTCGAGTATTTAAAGCAGCTTAGTTGCTTTCCATTTAGTTATATTGAAGTCATTTAATTAAAAAGGATATATAGTGAAAATTCTTGTTACAGGTGGAGCGGGTTTTATTGGTTCTGCTGTTATCCGTCACATAATTGAAAACACCTGCGACTCTGTTATTAATATAGATAAATTAACCTATGCTGGTAATTTACAATCGTTAGAGTCTATTAAAAGTAGCAATCGTTATGTATTTGAAAAGGTAGATATTTGTGACCGAGAAAATATTAACAGAGTGTTTAAGCAATATAAACCTGATGCTGTTATGCATTTAGCGGCTGAGAGCCATGTCGACCGCTCTATAACTGGGTCTGCCGAATTTATACAAACTAATATTGTAGGTACTTATACCTTATTAGAAGCAGCTCGTGAATACTGGAATTCATTAAATGGCAATGATAAAAAATCGTTTAGGTTTCATCATATTTCAACGGATGAGGTATATGGCGATCTTCCACATCCAGATGAGCAAGAAGGTGAGCTTCCTTTATTTACTGAGGAAACATCTTACGCGCCAAGTAGCCCTTATTCTGCAAGTAAAGCGTCGAGTGACCATTTAGTTCGAGCATGGCTGCGCACGTATGGCTTTCCTACAATTGTCACTAATTGTTCAAATAATTACGGGCCTTACCATTTTCCTGAGAAGCTAATTCCTTTAGTGATACTCAATGCCCTAGAAGGAAAAAAGTTGCCTATTTATGGTAAAGGCGACCAAATACGTGACTGGTTATACGTAGAAGACCATGCGCGCGCTTTATATAAAGTTGTGACCGAAGGTATTGTTGGAGAAACCTATAACATAGGCGGTCATAATGAAAAGAAAAACCTAGAAGTAGTGAAAACTATTTGTGAAATTTTAGATACGCTAGTACCAAAAAAATCTAAGTACGCTGAGCAAATTATATACGTAACAGATCGCCCTGGGCATGACAGACGCTATGCGATTGACTCATCAAAAATGAGTAAAGAACTTAATTGGGAACCTGTAGAGACATTTGAAACAGGGCTACGTAAAACAATTGAATGGTACTTATCAAACCAGCAGTGGTGCAAAAATGTTCAAGACGGATCGTATCAGCGCGAACGCCTTGGCGAGTTATAAAAAGGAGTTATTTAGTGAAAGGAATAATCTTAGCAGGTGGATCAGGTACTCGTTTATACCCAATTACCATGGGCGTTTCTAAACAGCTGCTTCCTATCTATGATAAACCAATGATTTATTATCCACTTTCGGTGTTAATGCTGGCTGGTATTAGAGAGGTTTTAATCATAACAACAGATGAAGATTTAGACTCTTTTAAGCGCTTATTAGGCGATGGCTCACAATTTGGCATAGAGCTTAATTATACAGTTCAACCTAGTCCTGATGGACTTGCACAGGCTTTTATTTTAGGTGAAGAATTCATCGCTGAAGACGATGTTTGCTTAGTACTAGGCGATAATATTTTCTATGGCCAAGGTTTCACCCCAAAGCTCAAACAAGCTGTAAATAATGCAAAAAATGGTCAAGGGGCGACAGTATTTGGCTATCAAGTAAAAGACCCTGAGCGCTTTGGTGTCGTTGAATTCAACGAAAACCTTAAAGCTATTTCCATAGAAGAAAAACCCGCAGAGCCAAAGTCAAATTATGCAGTAACAGGGTTGTACTTTTATGACAACTCTGTTGTAAAAATGGCTAAAAAAGTTGAGCCTTCTGCCCGTGGTGAGTTAGAAATAACCTGCTTAAATGATATGTATCTTACACAAGGGCAGTTAAATGTAGAAATGCTTGGTCGTGGTTTTGCCTGGTTAGACACAGGCACACATGAAAGCCTGTTAGAAGCAGCTCACTTTGTCGAAACCATTGAAAAACGCCAAGGCTACAAAATAGCGTGCCTTGAAGAAATTGCATTTAATAACGGCTGGTTGAGCAAAGAGGAAATTTTATCATTGGCAAAACCTCTTTCTAAAAATAGCTATGGTGAATACTTGATCGATTTAGTAGGAAATAAAAAGTGATTATCTCAGAGCTTATGGAATTAACGAATTTAGGCGATGATCGCGGCTCGCTCGTTGTTTTAGAAAATAATAAACAAGTACCCTTTAATATTGAGCGTGTTTATTATATTTACGCGTCAGAGCAAGGCGTTTCTAGAGGATTTCATGCGCATAAAGAGTTAGAGCAAATAGCAATTTGTGTTAAAGGGCAATGCGAAATGCTACTAGACAACGGGCAGGAAAAACAGACTATCTTGCTTGATTCACCTACTAAAGCAGTGACAATTAATAAAATGGTCTGGCATGAAATGCACAATTTTTCTGACGATTGTGTTTTACTCGTACTGGCTAGTGATATTTATGATGAAAGCGACTACATACGCAATTATAAAGCGTTTATAAAGGCCGTTAATCATGATTCATAAAATGAGTGATGTACAGTCGACACAGATTGGTGAAAATACAAATGTATGGCAATTCTGTATTGTATTACCAAATGCAGTTATAGGCAGTAACTGTAACATTTGCTCACACTGTTTAATCGAGAATGATGTATTTATAGGTAACAATGTCACTATAAAAAGTGGTGTACAAATATGGGATGGAATAGAAATTCAAGATAACGTTTTTATCGGCCCAAATGTTACATTTACAAACGATTTGAACCCACGCTCTAAGTGTTACCCTGACAATTTCCTTAAAACTAAAGTTTGTAAAGGTGCTTCAATTGGTGCCAACGCGACTATTTTACCAGGTATTATTATTGGAGAAGGGGCTATGGTAGGCGCTGGTAGTGTGGTCGTTAAAGATGTCCCTGCTAATACAACGGTTGTTGGAAACCCCGCAAAAGAGATAAATAAGTGATCAAATTTTTAGATTTAGCCAAAATTAATGCTCAGTACGAGCAAGAGCTTAAAGCAGCCTGTTCAAGAGTAATAGACTCCGGTTGGTACATAATGGGCAATGAACTTGTTGCATTCGAAAATGAATTTGCCCAATATTGCGGTACTAAATACGCTGTGGGTATCGCAAATGGACTTGATGCACTAACACTAACATTTAGAGCATGGAAAGAGCTGGGTAAGTTAAAGGAGGGAGACGAAATAATAGTCCCCGCAAATACCTATATAGCTAGTATATTAGCAATCACAGAAAATGGTTTAATTCCTGTACTTATTGAGCCTGATGAATCTACTTATAACTTATGCCCACTGAAGACTAAAGCTGCTATTACTTCTAAAACTAAAGCTATTTTACCAGTGCATTTGTACGGTTTAATATCTCCTATGCCAGAGTTAATGGGAATTGCTGAAGAATATGATTTACTAGTATTAGAAGATTGCGCACAATCTCACGGCGCACAAATAAATGGTAAAAAATGTGGTAATTGGGGACATGCTGCTGGGTTTAGTTTTTATCCTGGGAAAAACCTAGGTGCTTTAGGCGATGCAGGCGCGGTAACAACAAATGACGAAGCGTTAGCAACAACACTAAGAGCATTACGTAATTATGGCTCACATAAAAAATATGAAAACCTATACCAAGGTGTTAATAGTCGTTTAGATGAAATTCAAGCAGCTATGCTCAGGGTGAAATTAAACTACCTAGATACAGAAACAGCCAGTAGAAGAGCTGTTGCACAGGCTTACTCAAACCAGATCAACAACCCACTATTATCTCTTCCAACGTGGGATGATATTAATGAACATGTTTTTCATTTATTTGTGATTAGAACAAACTCACGTGAAAAACTACAAGAATACTTAACTGCTAATGGTATACAAAGTCTAGTTCACTATCCTCTCCCACCACATAAGCAAGAGGCGTATAAGTACTACAATCAAATAGAGCTTCCGCTTACTGAAGAGATACACCGAACTGTAATAAGTTTACCTCTGAGCCCCGTTATGCAAAAAGACGAAGTTGACCACGTTATTGAGGTTTTAAACCATTTTAAATGAATTTACTTAAAACCTCCGGGTTAACATTTATTGCAACTGTAATTAAGCTCTTTGTAGGGTTAGTAATAAATAAGGCTATTTCATTATTTGTAGGTCCTAGTGGCTTGGCTGTTATAGGGCAATTTCAAAACATTTCACAGCTGGCTATGGTTGCCTCACAAGGTGCTATAAACAAAGGGGTTGTAAAATACACTGCTGAATATTCAAAAAATGAAGAAGATTTAACTACCTTGCTAGCTACAGCAATAAAAATAACTATTGTTTGTTCAATTATAGTTGGAGTAGCGTTAATATTATTGTCTGGTTATTTGTCAGGCGAGTTTTTAACTAATAAAAACTTTGCATTTATATTTGTAATATTTGGTTTTACGATTGTTTTTTATAGTTTGAACTCTTTGCTTTTAGCTATTTTAAATGGGTTAAAAGAAATAAAGCAATTAATATTAATCAATGTAGTGCAAAGTTTGTATAGTTTGGTTTTTACAACAGTCTTAATATACTTTTTTGGTCTAAAGGGTGCTTTAATAGCGTTAGTAACTAACCAATCTATTATATTTTTATACATTATTTGGAAGTTAAGAAACCACAAGGTAATTAATTTAGGGTTACTTAAAGGTGTTTATAATACAGCAATAGCAATTAAATTAAGGCGGTTTGCCTTAATGGCTATAACATCAGCAATAGCTATTCCTATTAGTCATTTAGTTATACGTAATTACCTAGTCGATAATCTAGGGTGGGAGCAAGCTGGCTATTGGCAAGCCATTTGGTATATTTCAACAATGTATCTCATGGTTGTGACAACAACATTAGGTGTTTATTTTTTACCTAAATTATCAGAAATTACTGATAAAAAAGCACTGAGAAGTGAATTGTTAAATGGTTACAGGATTATATTGCCAATTGTAATGCTTGTATCCGCTGCTATCTTCTTTCTTAAAGACTTCATTGTGTATATATTATTTTCTGATGACTTTAAACCGATGCGAGAGCTCTTTTTATGGCAGTTAGTCGGTGATGTGATAAAAATAGCAGCTTGGCTTTTATCATATTTAATGCTTGCTAAAGCAATGGCTAAGAGCTACATGGCTGTAGAGGTACTTTTCAATGTTATATTTGTGTTCATCTCAATATTTATGGTTAACTCGTATGGCTTAATTGGAATGACATATGCTTTTGCAACGAGCTATTCGATTTATTTTGTTACAGTCCTTTTATTAACCAAGAAGGAATTTATATGAAGATTTTACTGCTTGGTGAGTTTAGTGCATTCCATAGTAATCTAAAAGAAGGTTTATTATCTCAAGGGCATGATGTAACGATTGCATCTTCAGGTGATGGGTGGAAAAAAATAAACAGCGACCTAAAAATAGGAACGAGTCGAAAGGGGTTATTAGGAAAACTCGAAAGCCTCATCAACCTAGCTAAAGTTTTACCTAGGCTAAAAGGTTATGATGTTGTTCAATTTATAGACCCTGTATTGTTTCCTAAGTTTTTGGGTATAAACCAAGCCATAGTAAAGTTTATTTTTCGTAATAATAAAAAAATATTTTTAGTTGCTGCTGGAGCTACCAATAAAATATCAGCTATTGCTGATTTTTCACAAAATAGATTTAAGTATCCTCAATTATATCAACAGGTGAAAAAAACAAACCCAGATATGTGGAGCCAAACAGATAAAGGCAGACACTACAACGACTTTTTTTTAGAGGGGATAAATGGTGTTATTCCTATAATGTTTGAATATGCACAAGGTTTTAGAGACATCAATTATCCTAAGTTATGTCCCACATTACCTATACCGATGAACATAGAAAAAATTCAATACAAAGAAAATATAATTGGAGATAAGATAGTTTTATTTCATGGGCTTAATAGAGAAGGCATGAAAGGAACTCCCTTGATCAGTAAAGCTATGGAGAAGCTTGAGCAGAACTATCCCGATGACGTTAAATGTATTATTGATGGGCGAATGCCTTTAGAAGAGTACTTATCTTTTTTAGAAAAAGTTAATGTTGTTATAGATCAAGCATATTCGGTTTCGGTTGGTGTTAATGGTGTATATAACCTAGCCATGGGTAAAGTTGTTGTAGGTGGTGGAGAGCCAGAGTTTCTTCGTGAGTTTAATTTAAGCAAGTCGCCTTTATTACCTATTAAACCTGATGTTGAAAATATATACCAACAACTTGAATGGTTGGTTAAAAATAAAAATGAAATTTTTAATATGGGAGTTGAGTCTAGAAATTTTACAGAGGCCCTTCATGACTATAAGCAGGTTGCATGCAAATATTTAGAGACTTGGAATAAATACTAACCAGATTTTAACGTAATTATTCGCAAGTATTAAGCATGAAGACATAAAATTGATTGAATACTTTTAGAATGAATACCATTATAAGAGTTAGGGATTACCTTCATAAAAACTTCAATTAATTACGGGTAGGTTGGTTTTATCTTAATTTTCATGGAGAAAATGGATTTTTTAGCTATTGAAAATTCTAAAGTATTTTACGAAAAACCAAACATGTAAATTGCATTGAGCAGTTTATAAATGAATCGTGTCAAGAGTCACTAGATAGTTTAAAAAATATCGAAATGCCTAGACGCAATCTTAAGTACAATCGGGTTATATATGTACTTTCAAGAACTGCTGACAGGTTTAATATGAAATATTATAAAAAGCATCCTAGAAGGACGCAGTTTGAAGATTTTAGAGCATTAAATGAAAAGTGATTTTAATTTAGAGATCTTGAAAGGGTCATATAATGATTGATAAATACAGCCTTGGTAACCCGCGTTTAAAGCTTTCGTCTGATCTAGCTGGTGAGATACCACTATACATATATTTATCTGAAGATAAAAAGACCTTGCTTTACTCTAACTTGATAACAGAGCTATTCGAAGATGCAAGAGTTACAAAGCCTCTAAAAGTGTCAGATGAAGGTATCTCTTTTTTGCTACAAAGTAGTGTAATCCCGCCGCCGATGACTGCTTATGAAGGTGTATTTATTGTTGGGATAGGTGATACAGCGGAAATAAGCACTATAAATAATGAGATTGTTATAGATTTCAGCCATGAATTCCCTTTTATGGCCAATAGAAGAGAAGACTTTGAAACTTACAAAAAACCTAATCTTGATGATATTGTAAAACTCTTAGCAGAAGAAACAGTAAGTAAATTAGATATAAGTAAAAAAACGTTTCTCTTTCATAGTGCAGGTAAGGACAGTAATAGCATTGCCATTGCGCTTGCCGAAGCTGGCCTACAAGATCAAATCACATTGGTTACACATTGCTCTAAGGGTAATTTAGATGAGAGCCAAATTAGTAAAAGCATTGCTAAACAATTGGGTTTTTCACATCAAGTATTAAACGAAGTTGATGAGTTAAATAATGAGCACCTAAAATACATTGAAGAGTATTTTACTAAAGCACCATTTCCTTGCGTAGATAACTTATGTCTTGCTTATCCTTTATATGCAAAGCAACTACCGGAACTATTTAATGCCAATATAATTTTTGGTGATGGCAACGACAGCCATATGATTAGCCCACCTTCGGCTGAAGATAACTTAAAAGTAAAAGTCAGTAATTACACCTCAAAGCTTTCTTTTTTTAGAAAGCTTATAGATTCAGAAAATAAATATAGTTCATTACTTAGAACACCAGCTGAATGGTTTGGCCAATCTGGATTTTCTTTAAAAGATAGCCGGAAAGTATTCCCTAAAACAGTATCAACTTATGCGTACTGGAGAAATGAGTCTAACTTGAGAAATAGCTGGGATTTATTTTATTTTAAATCTGATATTTACTCTACACGTGTAATTAGCGAAAAAATGATTCGTAAACTATTTAACTTTTCAGATTACCTAGGTGCAAAAATAGTACTCCCCTTTGCAAGTAAACGGGTCGCAGAATATTTTGCTGCTATGCCAGAAGAGTACTTATTCGATCGTGAAACTTTTAAAAATAAGCTTATTTTAAGAGATTTATTAAAAGAAAAAATCAATATTGACTCTGATGAAATAGGCAAAATGGGCTGGTCTTATGACACCAAAGCAATCGTGAACAATAATTGGGATTTAATGCTTGATGAAATTAACAATTGCTCTTTATGGGATACTAAAGAAGCAAATAAAGTATTAGTTCGATTGAAAAGCACAATGAATCAAGAGAAAAAATATTCCCAGTTATCCTGTCGCTTGATTTATAGGTTATATTTACTTTCAATGTGGAAAAATAGGTGTAAATACCTGAATGGATAATAAAAACATAACTTTCTTTATTAGCTCTCTTGCTGGCGGTGGTGCGGAGAGAGTTTGTGTTAATATTGCAAATGGTTTAGCTGATAAAGGCTGGAGTGTTACACTTGTTGTCTTACACCTAGATCGTGAGGTATATAAAAACGAACTTAATAATGAAATAAAACTAATAAGCCTCGACGTACTCAATGCGCGTTATTCGCCATTTAAAATTTATAAATATCTTAAAAAAAATGAAAGTGATAGAGTTGTAGTATTTAATTATGAATTGGCGGTTATTTTAATATTAATTCGCACTCTTACCCGCTTAAATTTCAGCTTAATAGCCAGAAATATTAACTCTCTTTCTGAAAAAATGTTACATCATGGAGGTGGAGTTCGCCATAAAGTCTTATATTTTCTTATGCGTAAAATATATCAAAAGGCGGACTATATAGTTAATCAGTGTGAATCTATGCAGGATGACTTAGCATCGGTCATTCCCAGTGTCAGATCTAAAAGCTGTGTTATTTACAATCCAGTAAATAGCACTCTATCAGAAAGAAAGTCAGATGAGCTTTCTTCTGAAAGTGAATTTATATTATGCGTTGGCCGTTTAGAGAAGCAGAAGGCCTTTCATTATGCTCTACAATCGTTTTCGATTGTGAGTAAAAACTATCCTAAATTGAGATTGAAAATTGTTGGTACAGGTAGTTTAGAGGCCGAGTTAAAAGCTCTTTCTACAGAATTAAAAGTAGCAGACAAAGTAGATTTTGAAGGGTTTAACTCTAATATTGCAAAATATTATCGTAATGCGAAAGCTACACTTTTAACATCCTTATATGAAGGATTCCCTAATGTACTTATAGAATCTATTTCACTTGGTACACCTGTGATATCTTTTGATTGTAAAAGTGGTCCTTCTGAAATAGTAATAAATAAGGTAAATGGATATTTAATTGAGTTTCAAAATATTGAGTTAATGGCTTCCGCTATTTCTAAAACCCTAGATAATCCATTTTTATCAAAAGATATTATTGATACATCAGCACCCTTTTCAAAAGATGTGATTATTCAACAATGGGAAAAGTTAATAGATAAATGTTAGTTTTTGGTTTTTTATGATAAATAACAATACTTTAGATGGTTTTTTCTTATATCGTATCTTTTGCTTATTATTTGCATTGGTCTTTGCTTTCATATTATGCTACTTGCCTATAGAACAGCTTGTTGATAGAAATAATTACTTAGTTTACTCTTCGTTTTCTTCCGAAATATTATCATCTAGATTTAATAATGGATTGATATCTTTTCTTTTCAACGAACCATTTTGGCTTTTTGTAAATCTGTTCTTGTCTAGTGTTTTCTCGGCAGAAAATACTGTAAGGATCATAATATTTTTTTCAACGTTTATAACGTTTTATTTGGTTTTGGCTAATTTTGAGCCGAAGTTTTTGCTTTTACTATTACTATTTCTTTTTTTGCCTCAAGTTTTAAAGAACAATGTCATTCATTTAAGACAAGGCTTAGCTATAGCTCTGTTTTTGGTAGGGTGGTTTTCCAACAATAGTAAATCGAAATTGTTCTTCCTTTGTTTGGCTGCCCTAGTCCATACCTCGTTCATTATTGTAGGGTTTGGAATGTTTTTAGTTGATTTTTTATCTCGTATTAGAGTGTCTAATGGAATTAAAAACCTTATTTATGTTGTAGTAGGTATTCTTATTGCAATATTTGGCTTAGTTATAGCAAGTACTTTTGGAGCTCGGCAAGCTGAGAGATACGCTGAAGTTTCGGCTAATATAAGCGGTTTTGGTTTTGTTTTTTGGTCCGGTGTGTTCTTTTTGTACTTGTCACAAGGCAAAGATTTTGTAACTCGTAATTCTTACTCTTTATTTTTTATTCTTTTATATCTTGCAACATATTTCACTCTACCTGTTACAGGTAGAGTTTTAGAGAGTGTTTTGTTAATTATTTTGCTCTCTTCTTTAGAGCTGAAAAAGTGGAAAAAGCTTTTGTTTATAACAGTGTATACACTATATTTCTTTCTAAACTGGTTACCTAGGCTAGGTCAGCCTTGGTTTGGTTGGGGTATAAGTAATTATTAAGTTGAGTAATAAATTTTGAGCTCGGAAGGTGTTAAGTGTCAAAGAAAATAATGTTAATTAATAGTTTGGGAGTTGGTGGGGCTGAACGTGTTTTTTCGAACTTAGCGAATTATCTCACTGATAATAGTGTTGATTTTAAAGTCGTGAGCTTAATTAACAAAATAGACTATGAGATAAGCTCAAAAGTTGATGTGAAGTTTTTGAGTAATAGGGATACTATTGGCTATTTAAAGTTGCCAATATATTTCTTGAAATTTTTTTTCTTATGCTGGAAAACTAAGCCCAAAGTTGTTCAAAGTCATTTGTTCTGGGCAAATTATATAAATGTTTTGTGCTCTATTCTTTTTAAGTATGAGTCTCAATTAGTTCATTGTGTTTCTTTTAATTCAAAGTTTAAAAAAGGCAAGGTTAGAACTTTCCATTACTTTTTTTGCTCTTTACTACTTAAAAAAGGTACTGTGAATATATTTAAAAGTCATGAAATGCGTGATGAATATATAAATCTTTTTAATATTTCTGCAAAGAACTCTGAAGTTATATACAACCCAATTTCAGTCGAAATTGTTGATAAAAAAAAGCCACGAAAATCCACGGATGAAGTTTTAAACATTTGTCTTGTTGGCAGGTTCCATAAAAGTAAGCGTTATTTTGATTTGTTAGAAGTCGCAGAGTGTTTGAAAGACAAAGTTGTCTTCCATTGTGTCGGAGAAGGAGAGTTGCTCGAAGACTTCAAATTAAGAGTTAAACAAAAAAAACTCTCAAGCCAATTTGTGTTTCATGGTTGGCTAAACAAGCCATCCGATATTCTTGATGCTTCTGATGTATACTTGAGCTGTTCAGAATCTGAGGGGTTTCCAAATGCATTGATAGAAGCTATGGGTAGAGGGTTACCAGTTGTTCATAGCGATTGCAAAACAGGTCCAAAAGAAATCTTAGGTGAAGTCATTTATTCTGAACAGTGTTATGATATACGCCAGTTTGGAGTCACGTTTCCTGTCGGTAGTATTCCTTCAATTATAGGTATATTAGTCGCTTTAGAGTCAAACATTTTAAGCAAAGATAAGCTAAGTGCATTAGCTTTATCAAGAGTTAAAGAATTGGCCCAAGATGATAGTTTTTCAAAATATATGTCACTTATTTTAAAGGGTGGAGTGTGAGAACGATATTAATTATTGTGAACGTTGACTGGTTTTTTATGTCTCATAGACTTCCAATAGCTATCAAAGCTCTTAAACAAGGCTACGATGTCACCATTGCGAGCCGCTTTACTGAGCATAAAGCTGAATTAAAATCTCTAGGTTTTAATGTTGTCGATATTCCATTTAACCGCAGTGGTGGAAGAGTAAGTTCTGAATTAAGCACGATTAAAGCCATTAAACGAGTTATCGAAGATCTTAAGCCTAATCTAATACATGCAATTACTATAAAGCCGGTGCTTTATACGGGTCTGGCCTTGAAAGCTGTTAAGAAAGATATTCCTTTTGTAGCGGCAATTTCTGGCCTCGGTTATGTATTCACTGCAAATACACTTAGAGCGAAAGTGACAAAATTGATAGCCTCCGCCTTTTACAAGGTTGCTCTTTCACAAAAGTTTAAAACTGTTATTTTTCAAAATACATCTGATGAGGCAATACTAACCCGAGTTGCTAAGCTTAATAGCACTGATAAAACTTTAATTAAAGGATCAGGTGCGGATCTATCTGTTTATAGATTTGAACCAGAGAACCAAACTCCACCACTAAAGATTGCTATGGCATGCCGCTTACTAAAAGAAAAAGGTGTATATCAATACATTGAAGCGGCAAGATTAGTCAAAAAGACTCACTTTGATGTTGAGTTTTTACTAATTGGTACACCAGATCTAGATAACCCTAACTCTGTAATGCAAACAGAAATTGACTCTTGGGTTAAAGAAGGAGTCATCAACTATCTAGGGCACAGAAATGATATCCCCGATGTCTTTTCTAGTAGCAGTATTGTGTGCTTACCATCTTTCTACGGTGAAGGGGTTCCAAAAGTTTTAATTGAAGCGGCTGCATGCGGTCGAGCTATTGTAACAACCGATAACCCCGGTTGTAGAGATGCTATTATTGAAGGTGAAACTGGCTTGGCTGTGCCTGTGCGAGATTCAGAGAAGCTAGCTGAAGCATTAATTTGCTTAATTGAAGATACAAAGCTAAGGTCTAATATGGGGCTGAAAGCTCGTAAATTTGCAGAGCAAGAGTTTGATGTTAATAGCGTTGTTGATAAACATTTAGAAATTTATGATGCATTATTAGCAAGGAATAACCAATGATTGCTTTAACTGGTTATACAGGGTTTGTTGGTAATGAACTGTTGAAAACACTCGTCCCCGATGATGTTTTACTTTTAGGTCGTAAAGCGCCGCTAAGTTATCCCCATTTTAATTTTTTTGATTTATCTGATACGCAAAGCTTAAGTTTGCAAAATGCGTTACGTTCTGTTGATGTTTTAATACATAGTGCTGCACGAGTTCATATTATGGATGATACTTCGAGAGATCCACTCAAAGAATTTAGAACTATTAATACTCTTGGAACACTGAACTTAGCTAAGCAAGCTGCAAAAGCGGGAGTTAAGCGTTTTATTTTCGTGAGCTCTATAAAAGTAAACGGTGAGAGCACAACAAATAAGCATCCATTTTCTTCAGCTCATTTGCCTGCACCAGAAGACCCTTACGGTATTTCAAAAGCTGAAGCAGAGCAGCAGCTATTAGAGCTTGGTGAGCAAACAAGTATGGAGATTGTTATTATTCGACCACCGCTTGTTTATGGTGAGGGGGTCAAAGCTAACTTTGCCTCATTAATGAAATTAGTTGGTAAAGGTTTGCCACTACCGTTTAGATTAATTAACAAAAATAAACGCAGTTTGGTGTCGGTTTATAATTTGGTAGATTTAATTCAAGTGTGTATAGAGCACCCAAATGCTGCGGATCAAATATTTTTAGCTAGTGATGCTCACGATTTATCGACAGCTGAAATGGTTTCGTTAATGGCTAAAGTACAAGGGAAACCTAATTTAACTATACCCGTGCCTGTGTGGTGTTTTAAATTAGCTGGAAAGTTATTGGGTAAACAAGATGTAATTGATAGGCTTACAGGCTCACTGCAATTAGATATAGCACATACACAAAATACGCTTAACTGGTCTCCCCCTTACTCTGTTGAGCATGGCTTTAAGCTTGCTGCTAAACGCACTTAACAAAAAACTAACGGATTTATAAAATGATACGCTTATTAGACTTTTTATTCGCATTATTTGGCTTGCTTATAGCTTTCCCTTTTCTGGTTATATTATTTGTTATTGGTTTATTTGATACCGGTTCACCCATATTTACGCAAGAACGGGTAGGGCGTAACAAAAAACCGTTCACTCTTGTTAAATTTAGAACAATGAAAGTTGATACAGCTTCAGTTGCTAGCCATTTAGCAAGTACAGCCTCAATCACACCCTTTGGTGGTTTTTTACGAAAGACTAAGCTAGACGAACTCCCGCAATTATGGAATGTACTTAAAGGCGAAATGAGCCTAGTTGGTCCGCGCCCAGGGTTATTTAACCAACAAGAGCTTACAGCTGCTCGCGATGCTAAAAATGTATTTACTGTGCGCCCTGGTATTACCGGCCTTGCTCAAGTTAACGAAATTGATATGTCGACTCCAGAGTTACTTGCAAAAACAGATCGTGAGATGATCGATACTCTTAACTTAGCAAATTACTTTAAATATATTTTAATGACTGTAACTGGCAGCGGCAGTGGCGATAGAGTTAAGTAAAAGCTTAGTACAAAGGAAGTGTGCTAGCTTTGATTTTAAATCTTATTTAAAATCAAATAGTAATGATAATGTATTAGAGTTGTGGCTAGATTGATTTAGTTCGGCTATAATTCATGAAAATTTAACAATCGTTAAGCTCGCTGTAAGCTTCGATTGGTATCTTATTGACAAAAACAAGACAGGGAACTTGTTGTGGATAATATTATTCGCTCTATCTTAAATTCACCACGTGCGACAAAACGCACTATTACACTGTTTATTGACTCAATATTTATTGTTTCAGCCTTTTGGTTAGCTTTAATTGTTAGGCTAGACAGTTTAGCCCCCTTAAGTAAGCTTGATAACTGGATGTTACTTGCATTGCTTGTACCTACTAGCTTGTTTGCATTTATAAACCTTGGTTTATATCGCGCTGTATTGCGTTATATGAACGCACAAGCATTGTGGGCAATAGTGCTAGGTACGCTTATAACCACTATTGCACTTGTGATGTTCGCATTTTTTATTGGCGTAGAAATCCCCCGTACCATGCCGTTTATATTTGCCTGGTTATGCTTGCTTACTGTAGGTGGCTCAAGAATTTTAGTAAGGGCTATGATTGGTAAGTTAACTACCACCAATAAAGAGTCTGTTATTATTTATGGCGCTGGCTCTGCGGGTAGGCAGCTTGCTACAGCACTAGGTACTGGCCCTGAGTACTATGTACGGGCTTTTATAGACGATGATATTTCAAAACAAGGCTCGATTATTCAGGGTATACCCGTACTTGCTTTTAATGAAATTTATGAGTTGGTTAACAAAGGTAGGGCTAAAAAAGTTTTATTAGCATTACCAAGCGAAAGTAGAGCGCGCCGCAAAGAGATTTTATCGCAATTAGAGCCTCTCTCTATTAAAGTGCTTTCTATACCAGGAATGGCTGATGTTGTTGAAGGTAAAGCTAAACTTTCTGAGTTTAGAGATGTTGAAGTCGAAGATTTGTTAGGGCGTGATCCTGTTGCGCCAAAGCCTGACCTAATGGCCGCAAATATTAAAGATAAAGTGGTTATGGTAACAGGTGCAGGTGGCTCAATTGGCTCTGAGCTTTGTAGGCAGATTGTAAAGCAAAAGCCGTCTAAACTTGTTTTATTTGAAGTTAATGAATTTGGCTTGTATTCAATCGAAAAAGAGCTTTGCGAATATATTCAATCTAACCAGCTGCAAGTTGAGTTAATACCTATTATGGGGTCTGTGCAGCGTATTAACCGCTTAGAAACGGTGATGATGGCGTTTGGCGTACAAACTGTTTACCACGCAGCTGCATATAAACATGTTCCCCTTGTTGAGCATAACGTTGTTGAAGGGGTACGTAACAACGTGTTTGGTACTTACTATGCAGCCAAAGCAGCAGTAAATGCTAAAGTTGAAACATTTGTACTTATATCTACTGATAAAGCAGTGCGCCCTACAAACGTAATGGGGGCTACAAAACGCATGGCAGAGCTATGCTTGCAGGGCTTGGCACAAAATAAAGGTAAAAGCCACCATACCCGCTTTTGTATGGTACGGTTTGGTAATGTATTAGGCTCTAGTGGTTCTGTTGTGCCACTATTCCGTAGGCAAATACGCGAAGGCGGCCCTATAACGTTAACCCACCAAGATATCACTCGCTTTTTTATGACCATACCAGAGGCTGCTCAACTTGTTATACAAGCTGGTGCTATGGGTAAAGGTGGTGATGTGTTTGTACTCGACATGGGCGAGTCAGTTAAAATAAAAGACCTAGCAAGTAAAATGATTCGTTTATCGGGCTTTGAGATAAAAGACAAAAATAACCCACATGGTGATATTGAAATTACATGCACAGGCCTGCGTCCAGGCGAAAAGCTATACGAAGAGTTACTTATAGGCGATAACGTTGGCGAGACATCGCACGAGCGTATTATGACAGCCAATGAAGTAATGTTACCCCTGGCAGAGCTTAATGTATTTTTAGAGGCGCTTGATATTGCGTGCCATAACTTTGAGCATGAGATTATTAGGCAGCTTTTGCTTGATGCACCTACTGGCTTTAACCCAACTGATGGTATTTGTGATTTAGTTTGGAATGTTAAGCAAAAGGCTGACATATTATCAGGCAATGACTTTAAAGATCATGGCAAGGTTGTAAATTTAAAAAGCTAACAAAGTAAGTTAATTACAGCACCTGAAGTTAGTTTTTAAATTTTAGAGCATAATTTAGAAAAGGATGAGAATTAATGAAAATTGCAGTAGTTGGTACAGGTTATGTTGGCCTGTCGAACGCAATGTTACTAGCGCAACATAACCAAGTTGTTGCACTCGATATAGACGAAAACAAAGTTGCGCTTTTAAAAGATAAACAGTCACCGATTGTTGATGTTGAAATTAGTGATTTTTTGCAAAATAAATCACTGAATTTTACCGCTACAACAGATAAAACACTGGCATTAGCTGATGCTGAGTTCGTAGTAATTGCTACCCCAACAGACTATGACCCAGAAACAAATTACTTTAATACTCGTTCTGTTGAGTCTGTCATTGCCGATGTATTAGCAATCAACCCTGCTGCAACTATGGTGATTAAGTCTACCGTGCCGGTTGGTTATACCAAATCAGTTAAAGAAAAGTTTGGCACTGATAATATTATTTTTTCGCCTGAGTTTTTGCGCGAAGGTAAAGCTCTATACGATAACTTGCACCCGTCACGTATTATCGTGGGTGAGCAAAGTGACCGTGCACAAGTTTTTGCTGATTTATTAGCGCAAGGTGCTATAAAACAAGACATTGAGGTATTGTTTACAGACTCTACCGAAGCAGAAGCTATTAAACTGTTCTCTAATACTTACCTTGCAATGCGTGTTGCATACTTTAACGAGCTAGACAGTTACGCAGAGAGCCATGGCCTAGATGCAAAACAAATTATTCAAGGTGTTGGTTTAGACCCGCGTATTGGTAAACACTATAACAACCCATCGTTTGGTTATGGTGGTTACTGCTTACCAAAAGATACCAAGCAGTTATTGGCCAATTACGAAGATGTGCCGAACAATATGATCCGCGCAATTGTAGATGCCAATACAACGCGTAAAGACTTTATTGCTAACTCAATTATTGCTCGCAACCCTAAAGTGGTTGGTATTTACCGTTTAGTGATGAAGTCGGGCTCAGATAACTTTAGAGCTTCTGCCATTCAAGGTGTAATGAAGCGTATTAAGGCAAAAGGCATTGAGGTTGTTATTTATGAACCAAGCCTTACAGAAGATTCATTCTTTAATTCTCGTGTCATTAAATCAATAGATGAACTTAAACAAACTGCTGATGTAATTATTTCTAACCGTATGGCAGAAGAGCTGCAAGACGTAGCAGATAAAGTTTATACACGCGATTTATTCGGTAGTGATTAAGGAAAAGGTTGTATCGTAGGCGTGAAATTTATTTCGCGCGAAGATATTTTCACAAAGAAAAGTGAATGAGAATGCGATAATAATGCTTTTTGTTTTCCTCTAAAGCGAAGCATCTCATTATCTCTTGTGAACATTTGGCTTCTTTATGAAGCCGCTCTTAACTCTCATTAAGTCAAATGAATTGGCAGCCTACGGGCTCAATAAGATAGGAACATAATGAAATATTTAGTTACTGGCGCTGCAGGTTTTATAGGTGCAGCTACAAGTCAAAAATTACTAGCGCAAGGTCACACTGTAGTTGGTGTTGATAACTTAAATGATTATTACGATGTAAATTTAAAACATGCTCGTCTAGCTCAGTTTGAACAACACGAAAATTTTACTTTTATTAAATTAGATATTGCAGATAGAGCCACAATGGCCGAGTTGTTTGCGTGCGAGCAATTTGAACGTGTAATTCATTTAGCGGCTCAAGCTGGTGTGCGTTATTCAATCGAAAACCCAGATGCGTATGCAGACTCAAACTTAGTTGGGCATTTAAATGTTTTAGAAGGTTGTCGCCACAATAAGGTTTCGCACCTGGTTTATGCGTCTTCTAGCTCAGTTTATGGTTTAAACGAAAAAACACCATTTGAAACAACCGATAGTGTTGACCACCCTGTTTCGTTTTATGCTGCGACTAAGAAAGCCAATGAACTTATGGCGCACAGTTATTCGCACTTGTACAACTTGCCTACCACTGGCTTACGCTTTTTTACGGTTTATGGCCCGTGGGGCCGCCCTGATATGGCGCCGTTTATTTTTACTAAAAAAATGCTTGATGGCGACACCATAGATATTAATAATAATGGCGATATGTGGCGTGACTTTACCTACATTGACGACATTGTTGAAGGTGTTGTTAGAGCTGCTGAGGTTGTACCAGAACGTGATAATAGCTGGAAGGTTGAAACAGGTTCGCCTGCATCAAGTTCAGCTCCATTCAAAGTTTACAACATTGGCCATGGTAGCCCGATTAACCTAATGAAGTTTATTGAGTCCATTGAGACTGAACTAGGTATTGAAGCGAAAAAGAACTTTCGCGAAATGCAGGCCGGTGATGTTTATAAAACCTATGCCGATACACAAGACTTATTTGCAGCAACTGGTTATAAACCAGGGGTTGGGGTAGAGCAAGGCGTGGCTGAGTTAATCAGCTGGTATAAAGGTTTTTATAATAAATAATTGCTTAGCATTGTGTGGCATTGGGAACGCATCTAGCAATCGCGGTGCCTAAGGCTATGTAGGCGTGAAATTTATTTCGCGCGAAAGCCTATTCACAAAGAGAAGAAAGTGAGAGTAAATGAGGAAAAACTTACTGGTTTTCTCTTTAGCGCAGCGCCTCTTATCTTCTTTGTGCAATAAAATGTCTTTGATGAAGGCGTGAAATTTATTTCGCGCGAAAGCGTATTCACAAAGAGAAGAAAGTGAGAGTAAATGAGGAAAAACTTAATGGTTTTCTCTTTAACGCAGAGCCTCTTGTCCTCTTTGTGCAATAAAATGTCTTTGATGTAGGCGTGAAATTTAATTCGCACGAAGATATTTGACAAAGAGAAATGAATGAGAAGTAAAAGAGTAAACCAAAAATATTTTGCTTCACTCTAAAGCGCAGCGTCTCTTTGCTTCTTCTAAATATTCGTTTTTAACGAAAAGTTAAATTGAAAACCATTCAGCTTGTATCTACTTTGGTACTGTTAGTTTGGTGTTATTGTAGATTAAATTATTAAATAAGGGACTAATTATGAAAGCTGTTATTCCTGTTGCGGGCCTTGGTACTCGCATGTTACCTATGACTAAAGCAATTCCTAAAGAAATGCTGCCTTTAGTTGACAAACCGCTTATTCAATACATTGTTAATGAGTGTGTAGCGGCCGGAATTAAAGAAGTTGTATTGGTTACCCATAGCTCTAAAAATGCTATAGAAAATCACTTTGATACTAGCTTTGAGCTTGAAGCAACGCTTGAAAAGCGCGTAAAACGTACTCTTTTAGAAGAAGTTCGCTCAATCTGCCCAGACGATGTAACCATTATGCATGTTCGTCAAGGCGAGGCTAAAGGATTGGGTCACGCGGTAATGTGTGCTAAACCAATTGTAGGTGATGACGACTTTGTTGTAGTACTGCCCGATGTTATTTTAGATAGCTATACTGCTGATCAAAAAACCGAAAACGTTGCCGCAATGATAAAACGCTTTAACGAGGTTAAAGCAAGCCAAATTATGCTTGAGCCAGTACCACAGGAAAGTGTTCATAAATATGGTATTGCTGATATTGGTGGCGTTAAAATTAATGCGGGCGAAAGTGCACCTATTAAAACCATGATCGAAAAACCTAAAGCAGAAGAGGCTCCTTCTAACTTAGCAGTTGTTGGTCGTTATGTGTTATCTAAAGCTATTTGGCCGCTGCTTGCTAATACCCCTGCTGGTGCAGGTGGCGAAATTCAATTAACTGACGCAATCGATGAGTTAATGAAACATGAAATTGTTGAAGCATTTCACATGAGTGGTCGTGCTCATGATTGTGGCGACAAGCTAGGTTATTTAAAAGCAATTGTAGAGTACAGTATGCGCGATGAAAAACTTGGCGCAGAGTTTACAGACTTTGTAACAGAAATGGTTACGCCAAACACAAGGCATTTAAAAGCGGTATAACTTTTAAAACTAAATATTTAAAAAAGGGTAAGAAGTAAATTCTTACCCTTTTTAGTTTTAACATAGCAATTTATTTTTGACCCTAAAGGTTTAGTTTGGCTGATAGCTTCTTGTTTTTGTTTTCTGATGTTATATTTAAAACAATGAAGGAACTTATAACTTTAACTCGGATTTCCTAATGCCAAAATTGAATTTATTGTTTTTAAGCTGTGCCGCCGCACTTAGCTTGCCAATAGCCGCCGACGAAATAAAAAGCCACCAGTCTTTTTCTGGTTATACGGGGTTGATAAACACTCCGAATGCAGAAGCGCTCAGCTCTGGTAGTGTTGATATAGGCTATAACAATTTATTAGATTTTAAAGGGCAGCGATATTTAGATGGCCATAACTTTATATTCTCTGCAGGGTTATTTGAAGGTCTTGAAGTTAGTGGGCAAATATCCTCTAACTCAATACACGATAATTTGTTTTATAGCGAAGGCCGTGGGCAAACTCGAGATTTATCGTTCAACGCAAAATATCAGCTACCTTATATACCTAAAGACTGGTTTAGTGTAGCTATAGGTGCTAAAGATATAGGTGGTGCCGCTAACAACTATAAAACGTTTTATGCAGTGGCCTCAAAAGAGTTATGGGATTTTCGTTTTAGTGCCGGCCTAGGTTCAAGTGACAGACTTACTGGTGAAATGGATGGCGCATTTGCTGGTATTGAGTGGCAACCGCTTGAGTGGTTTAGCTTACTCACCGAATATGATGCCGAAGCTGTAAATGCAGCAGCACGTATAACGATTCCTAAAAAGTGGCTATATGATATTGGTGAAATAACCTTTACTAGCCGTTTTTACAGCAGTACTGATTTTTCTGAAGATAAAGACACCTACTGGGGGATAAATTTTACCCTACCATTATCTGATGAAGCTAAAACTAATTATGAGCCTGTAAAGCCTGCACCTTATGTAGCCCCAACAAGCAATACACCTGCGGCTAAAGTAAACGATTATGGTTTAGGCTTTATTCAAACGTCAGTAGCGCCCAAGCTAGCTGAACAACCTGATGCGTTAACCGTTACTAGTGCTGAGCAAAGTCAAACACAAAATTCACAAAAAGTTGTTAGTTCTAGCTTAAGCAAACAAGCAATTACATTGAAAGATGCGCTCATTAATGATGGTTTTGAAAACGTGGTTGTTGGTTACAACTCAACTACTGTATTTGTTAACTTTGAAAACTCAGTGTTTAACCGCAACGACATTGACGCTATTGGTGTAGTACTTGGTCGCATCGCCGAAAATATAGTTAATGAAAATACTCATTATAGCGTTCAGCTTTCGAAAACAGATATCCCGTTACTAGCAATTAGCGGCAACATCGACAATTATCGTTTGTTTATTGAAAAGGGCGTTAGCCCTGACTTAAATGTTCAACAAGACAAAGCCGTTATTCCCGAGGGTGTTACATGGGCTGGTAAAGCGCAGGCGAGCCCTTACTTTAAACCGCGTGTAACTTTAAGCCCTGCTATTAGTAATACGTACGCTACTGAGTTAGGTGTATTTGACTACTCTATTGCAATTAGAGCAGATGTCGATGTGCCTCTTTGGAAAGGTGCGGGTGTTATTTTAGGTGGACAAGTTAATGTTGAAAATAGTGATGACTATGATGAGCGAGGTCCATTTAGGCGTTATCGTCAAGAAACTGAATTTGATAGAGCTATGTTCTACCAAACATTTAAGCTGCCATTCGGTTTTTATAACCAAACGCAAGTTGGTTTTATAAAAGAGCGCTACGATTTAACAGGTATCACTAACGAAACAACTTGGTTGAGTGATGAAGGGCGTCACAGAATTAGTGCTCAGTTGGGTTCGTATAAATACGAAGATTATCGCGGTAGCAAAACATTCCAAGCACTAAACTACCAATATAACTGGGTTGAACAAGACATTACCTTACATGCTCAAGCAGGTAATTATTGGTATGAAGATTCTGGCTATAAGTTAGAAAGCCGTTTTTGGTTTGGTGACAGTTACTTAGCTGTATATTACGAAGATACAAATACGACTAAAGCAGGTTTGGCATTTAGTATTCCACTTTCACCACGAAAAGATATGAAAGCTTATAAATTTGGGCAAATTAAAGGCACTGAATCTTACAGGCATACTGCGAGTACTGAGATTGGTGAAAGCACTAACCGCTTAGTGTTCAGTCAAGGCTTTATTCCAGGAAGTGCAATAAGCACCTACCGTACGTTCCTTAATCAGGGGCGTATGTCTAGTGATTATGTATACCAAAATCTTGCAAGATTAAAAGAGGCATATTTAACTTATCGGTAACAATTTATGTTGGGTTAAGTATTGTACAATTAGGTAATTTAGCTATATTATTGATGAGGTGTTTTAGATAATTTAAGAGCTTTAATGTCTCGTTTTTAATTTGTAAAAAAATTATGGTGCTGACTATACTTTTTGGAAGTTCGCGCTACTATTTTATAAAATGAGTAAATTCATTTACAAATGTTGATAAAGGAATAGAAGGACTCCCTATGTTTACTAACAAAAAATCGCTACTAGCGTTATCAGTAGCATCGGCTTTCGCTTTAACAGGTTGTTTTAGCGATGATGATAACAATAAACCAGTACCAGATGACGGTGGTGATGGTGGCGATGGTGGTGTTGTTGTCGTTGCACCAGAAGCTCCAGCGGCACTTACATTTGTTGTAAGTGGTTCTGTTGTTCAATCAAACGATGATGACGAATTTGACGTTATCGGTGATGCAACAATCAAATTTTTAGAATCAGGCGTTCTTTCAACTAACATCGTAGATGTTGAAGGTAATCAAGTTCAAACTTTAGATGTTGGCGATGAAGGTAGCTTCCTTGTTACTCGTAAAAGTGGTTCTTCAACAGACAGCGTTACTGCTATCGTTTCAGCTCCAGGCTTTGTTACTAAAGCATTTAGCTTAGATCTTTCTAACGAAGACGATAACGATGTATTAGTTGCACAATTTTTACTAACACCTACTGACGAAGAAGGTCTTGCATCTACAACTACAACATCATCAGACATTACAGGCTCTACTACAACAGCTGAAATTGTAGCTGATGCATCTGCTGAAGGTTCATCTTTAGCTTCAGCTACATTGCCAACAGGTATTACTTTACAAGACGCTGATGGTCAACCTGTTACAGGTGCTGAAGTAGCATTAAATGTATTGGGTACTGACCCTTCAACTGAAACTAAAAGCTTAGTTTTACCAGAAGGTCTAAATAGCGATGACAGCAGTGCTAATATTGCAGTGCCTGTTTCTTTAGCAAACGTTACATTAAGTGTTGATGGCACAAGCGTTAAAAAATTCGCTGGTGATACATTAAACGTAACACTTGCTGCTCCTGCTGATCTAGATGCTGGTGAAGTATTAAGCGTAAGCTCTTTAGATGAAGAAACTGGTATCTGGATGCCAGAAACGTTCCCAGTAACTAAAGGTACGGGTACAGTTAGCTTTGAAACAGACCACTTAACTTGGTTCTCTGTTAATAAGTCTGTTCCTGTATGTACTGATGGTTTAACTGTTAACTTTACTGGTGATGCAGTACCTGCTGGCGGTTTAACACTTGCTGCATACTCAGCTGATGGTTTCTTATGGTCTCGAGTTGGTGCTGGTAGCACTTCTCGTGTTGTTCCTCCTGGTTTCTTAAAGCGTTACGGCATCTCTTCTGAAGCTACTGCAACAGTAGTAGTGTTTGACCGAGACGGCGCTATCTGGGGTGAAACAGATGGCGAAGTAGCAGTTTGTGGTACAGTTAATGACTTTGCTCTAGCTGCTCCTTACACTCTAGTTAATAAAACTTTAACTATTACTGGCTCATGTGCTAACGACCCTGAAGTTGCTGTAAATGTAAGCAACTCTGCTGTACGTTATAAGCGTGATGGTAAAGCTGTACGTACTGCGCTTAAAGATGCAGATGGTAACTTCCAGCTTACCAACCTACGCGAAGGCGAAGATTACGAAGTTACTGTTAACTTCCGTGGTTTACCTCTAGAAGGTTCAAACACAATTTCGCTTGATGCTGTGACAGGTGATGATTTAACTCAAAACTTTGAATTCACTTGCCCTGAAGTAACAGGTTCAGGTGGTACTGGTTCTACTGGTGGCACTGGTGGTTAGTAACCATTTTTGTTAGTTCCTAAATAGGGATTAAATCTGAAAGCCGCATTTATGCGGCTTTTTTTATGTGCATTACGGAATTTTAATTGTTGCTGTTGCTAATCTTGTACAAAGCTCATTAGCCAATGCTTGTTTGGCTTGCTCGTCTCCGTGAACAATTTTAATTAAACTTGGCTTTTTGCGTATGCCAGTAACGAAATTTATTAACCCTTTTTGATCTGCGTGGGCGCTGTAACCGCTAATGGTATGAACTTGTGCTTTAATCATCACCTTTTTATTATCGATAAAGACGTATCCGCCGCGTGGGCCATATTTTTGAATACCTCGGCCTAAGGTTCCTTGCCCTTGGTAGCCAACAAAAATGACATCGGTTGTTTTGTCTGGTAAAAACCGTTCTAGA
Source organism: Pseudoalteromonas sp. PAST1 (assembly GCF_021532515.1). Classification (NCBI taxonomy): domain Bacteria; kingdom Pseudomonadati; phylum Pseudomonadota; class Gammaproteobacteria; order Alteromonadales; family Pseudoalteromonadaceae; genus Pseudoalteromonas; species Pseudoalteromonas sp. PAST1. The sequence continues at coordinate 31,867 of NZ_JAKGBH010000030.1, forward strand.
TAATTAACTATTCTGCCGCCATTACACATTCCGCTGGCAGCTATGATTATTGCGGGCTGCTGTTTCGAGGCTAAAAAGTTTATTAATGCAAGGTGTTCTTGGTGGCTATCAATAGTGTGTAGTTGGTTGAAGTCGAGCGGGTGGCGGCCTTGTTTTACGCGCTTTTTTGCTTCGTTATCCCACAGCGCTTTAAAGTGTAAATACTCATTTGTGAAATTGGCTGCCATTGGTGAATCAACAATAATTTGCAGCTTATGCCACATAGAGCGCTTACGTGCAGAGTGAATAAGCTGTTCAAATTCATAAAGCAACTCTTGTGTGCGGCCAATACTAAAAGCCGGTATGAGTACCACGCCATTATCACTTACGGCACGTTCTATAACTTTTTTAAGCACGGCTACGCGCTCTTTGCGGCCTTGATGGTTTTTATCACCATAGGTGGACTCAATAACTAATGTATCGGCACGGTAGGGTGGTTTTGGCGTCGGTAACAATGGCGTGTAAGGTGCACCTAAATCACCTGAAAATACCACTCTATGCGTGTTTGGTCTTTTACCCAGTTCAATTTCAACATAGGCAGAGCCTAAAATGTGCCCAGCACGTTGCAGGCGAATTTTATATAAAGAGTTTTGATTGCTTGAGGTTGCTTTTTCGGGGCTTAAGCCCACTCCTACGGGAATGCAGTACCATGTATTATAATCGAGAGAGATAATTTGCTGTTTTAGTAACTTTAAGCAGGTGCGGATCACCGCTTCATCGCGAGTTACACCTACTTTTAAGGCATCTTCAATCACCATAGGTAAGAGTTTTGCGGTGGCAATCGAGGTATAAATTGGGCCTTTAAAACCTGCGGCAAGTAAGTAAGGTATGCGACCAACATGGTCTATGTGGCAATGTGTAACAATCAGCGCTTTAACTGTTGAGATATCAAAATCAATTGCTAGATCTTGTTTACTGTCTTCCCCTTGAAATAGCCCACAATCAACAAGTACAGAATTTGTGTCATCAATAAATAGCTGGTGGCAAGACCCAGTTACGCCTTTCACCGCTCCGTGGTGTTTTATATGCATAATATTCTCCTTTTTGAAGCTAATTTCAGCATAGAGGTAAATAACTCTTAGGGCAATGGAGGCAGGATTGAGATATTTGAAGGCGTGAAGTTTATTTCGTTGAAGGTTTATTTCACAAAGAGAAGCGAATGAGAAGAAAATGAGGGAACCTAATGTTACCTTCTCTTAAGCGAAGCGTCTCTTATCCTCTTTGTGCTATTAGATGTCTTTGATGTAGGCGTGAAATTTATTTTGCGCGCTTTCTTGTAGATCGTGCTTTAGCGCATCATTGATGAGAGGTACGTAATAGCTTGACGCCATAAATGACCACTTTGTACAAAACCGCATCTTGTATCTCGTTCCCCGAACCTAATAGCTTCATATTTACGTAGGTGATATATTCTCTTTGTGGTGATTAACCCTTTTAGGTAGACGATTAATGGCAAAAGATAGATACGCGCCAAAGGCTGTTGGCGATATTATGGCGGGCTTGAGTGGTCGCTTGGCATCTTATGCTGGTAAAACCCAAGGTTTGTCTTCTCAACAAACCATTCTTGATGACTTCTTAGGTGAAACGCTTTCGAAAAAATGTCGGGTAAGTAATTACCGTGATGGTACTTTGATGATAGAAGCAGTTTCGGCACCGATTGCACTGCGTTTAAATTACTTAAAAATGGATATGCTTTCGCATTTTCGTGCCGCTGGCATGGTAGAGCTTGGGCAAATTAAAATTACCGCAAACCCACAGGCAACACAGCGCTTATCAGCAACAAATAAGCCAGAGCAAAAGCATGTTTCGAAGCGCCAAATGAGCGAACAAACAGCCGATTACCTCAACGCCATTGCCGCAGATGCCCCACCATCGTTAAAAGCCAAGTTAGAGCGTTTAGCACAACATGGGCGGAAAAAGAAGTAAAGCCGTCAGCTTTCAGCCGTCAGTTTGAAGCCGAATTGTGTTGTTTGTAAGTCAGACATAGGTTGGTGAAATGGCGCAGTATGTCAGACGCGCCAAGCAAGCGTGACGCCTATGGTGTAGGCGTGAAATTTATTTCGCGCGAAAATATTTGCACAAAGAGAAGTGAATGAGAAAAGAATGAGAAAGCGATAATGTGCTTTTTTGTTTTCTTTTAAGCGCAGCGTCTCTTATCCTCTTTGTGCGATTAAATGTCTTTGATGTAGGCGTGAAATTTATTTCGCGTGTTATCTTGTAGGTTGTGCTTTAGCGCGTCATTGGTGAAGGCGATGTAATGTATTGTCGCCATAAATGACCACCTACATTTACAAAGTCGAATTTCGTCCATCGCATCGCCTTTTTACTCCCCTGATCTTGATTTTATTCTTATTGTCGCCATATCTATTCAGTAATCTTGTTTTCACCCTTTTTATGGGGTTAGATCAAAGATTATGGCTGATTTTTAAATTTTCTTGCCGAAATTCCATATCTTCATAAACAGAAGGTTTGATGTTGCGCAGACTCTGGTATGATAGCGCACGAAATAAGCGGTGTTTTGAACAGCGTACTGATAAATTGTTAATTAATATGCCCTACATCATGAGCATAAGCGCATATTAATTATCAATTGAAGAAAGTGGGTTAGCTAATGACTAGCTAACAAAGAATATATTGTAACGGTTTTATCATGATATCTAATTTATTTACCAAGATTTTTGGTAGTCGCAATGACCGCACTATTAAAAACCTAAGAAAGACGGTCGCTCTAATTAATGCGCTTGAAAAGCAATTAGAAGCGCTTTCTGATGAAGATTTAAAAGCAAAAACAGCTGAATTTAGAGAGCGTTACGATAACGGACAAAGCCTAGTTGACATTTTACCAGAAGCATTTGCTGTGGTACGTGAAGCATCTAAACGTGTAAATGGCATGCGTCACTTCGACGTACAGCTACTAGGTGGTATGGTTTTACACCAAGGTCGCATCGCAGAAATGCGTACCGGTGAAGGTAAAACACTAACAGCAACATTACCTGCCTACCTTCGTGGTTTAACAGGTAAAGGTGTTCACGTAATTACCGTGAATGACTACCTTGCAAAACGTGACGCCGAAACTAACCGTGAACTATTTGAATTCTTGGGCCTAACTGTAGGCTGTAACGTACCTGGCATGATGCCACAGCAGAAGAAAATCGCTTACGCTGCCGACATCACTTACGGTACAAATAACGAATTTGGCTTTGATTATCTGCGCGATAACATGGCATTTAGCATTGAAGAGCGTGTACAACGCCCACTTTACTACGCCGTAGTGGATGAGGTGGATTCAATCCTAATCGATGAAGCGCGTACCCCGCTGATTATCTCAGGCCCAGCTGAAGACAGCTCTGAGCTTTACATCGAAATCAACAAAATTGTGCCTGATCTAGAGCTACAAGAAAAAGAAGATGAAGAAGGCGTTGAAGGCGACGGCGATTACACGATCGATGAAAAGTCTAAGCAAGTTCACCTTACAGAGCGTGGTCAAATTAAAGTTGAAGAGCTACTAATTGAGCGCGGCTTAATTCAAGAAGGTGATTCACTTTACTCAGCTTCAAGCATCACATTATTAAGCCATGTGTATGCGGCACTTCGTGCTCACAAGCTTTATCAAAAAGACGTTGATTACGTTGTTAAAGAAAACGAAGTTATCATTGTTGATGAGCACACAGGCCGTACAATGGAAGGTCGTCGTTGGTCAGAAGGTTTACACCAAGCTGTTGAAGCAAAAGAAGGTGTACGCATTCAAAACGAAAACCAAACATTGGCATCAATCACATTCCAAAACTACTTCCGTTTATACGACACGCTAGCAGGTATGACAGGTACAGCAGACACAGAAGCGTTTGAGTTCCAGTCTATCTATGGTCTAGACACAGTAGTAATGCCAACTAACAAACCGATGATCCGTGACGATCGTGCTGATCTTGTGTACCTAACACAAGAAGAAAAGTACGAAGCAATCCTTGCTGATATCAAAGATTGCCAAGAACGTGGTCAACCGGTACTTGTGGGTACTATCTCTATCGAAAGTTCTGAGTACTTATCACAGTTCTTACGTAAAGAAAAAATTAAGCACAACGTACTTAATGCTAAGTTCCACGCACAAGAAGCAGACATTGTTGCCGATGCAGGTTTACCTGGCACAGTAACTATTGCAACTAACATGGCTGGTCGTGGTACCGATATCGTGTTAGGTGGTAACTGGAACAGTGAAGTTGAAAAGCTAGAAAACCCAACTGATGAACAAATCAAAGCGATTAAAGATGAGTGGCAAAAACGCCACGATGCAGTAATCGAAGCGGGTGGTTTACACATCATTGGTACTGAACGTCACGAGTCTCGTCGTATCGATAACCAGCTACGTGGTCGTTCTGGTCGTCAAGGTGATGCGGGTTCAAGCCGTTTCTACTTATCAATGGACGACGCGCTAATGCGTATCTTCGCTGGTGAGCGCATGACTAACATGATGCGCAAACTAGGTATGCAACGCGGTGAAGCAATTGAGCACCCTTGGGTTAACCGCGCAATCGAAAACGCGCAGCGTAAAGTTGAAGCACGTAACTTTGACGTTCGTAAGCAATTACTTGAGTACGATGACGTAGCGAATGATCAACGTCGTGTTGTTTACTCGCAACGTAACGAGCTTCTTGAAGAAGGCGATATTTCAGAAACTATCACTGCAATTCGTGGCGATGTGCTAAATGGTACAATCGACCAGTACATTGCACCGCAAAGCCTTGCTGAAATGTGGGATATCCCAGGTCTTGAAGAGCGCTTAAAACAAGATTTCTTAATCGAGCTGCCAATTTCACAATGGCTAGCTGACGATAGCAAACTATACGAAGAGAAACTTCGTGAGCGTATCGAAGAAGCGGTTGAGCAAGCATACAAACAAAAAGAAGAGATGGTAGGCGAGTCTGTACTACGTCAATTCGAAAAAGCGATTATGCTACAAAGCTTAGACCAACATTGGAAAGATCATTTGGCTGCGATGGACCACCTTCGTCAAGGTATCCACTTACGTGGTTACGCACAGAAGAATCCTAAGCAAGAGTACAAGCGCGAGTCGTTCGAGCTATTCTCTGAAATGCTTGAGAACTTAAAAGTCGACGTTGTGGGTATTTTAAGTAAAGTACAAGTTCGCGCTGAAGAAGATGTTGAAAAAGTTGAAGAGCAACATCGTCGTAGCGAAAATGCGCCACGTGAATACCAACACGAAGAAGCTGAGCACATCGGTGGCGAAACACCAGAAGGTGCTGTAGTTACACAACGTGCAGAACCTAAAGTAGGCCGTAACGAGCCGTGTCCTTGTGGTTCAGGTAATAAATATAAGCAGTGTTGCGGTAAATTAAAATAACCAAAACACGGTGATAAAAAGCGACGCTTGCGTCGCTTTTTTTATGATTAAGGAAACAACAAATGACTAAAAAAGTAGTGCATGTTGCAGTTGGTGTTATTTATAAAGATCAGCAATTATTTATTTGTAAACGCCCAGACGACAAACACCAAGGCGGCTTATGGGAATTCCCAGGCGGTAAAGTAGAGCAGGGCGAAAGCGTATTTACTGCGCTACAGCGCGAGCTATTAGAAGAAGTAAACCTAACCGTAAATGGCAGTGAAGAGCTAATGGTTATCGAACATGACTACGGCGATAAGTGCGTACGCTTAGATGTGCACATTGTTGATGATTTCACAGGCACAGCCCATGGCGCAGAAGGCCAACAAGGAAAATGGGTCGCACTAAACGAGCTTGATGATTACAGCTTCCCAGCCGCCAATGTTGAGATTATCGAAAAGATAAAACAGAGGTATGAGCTGTAACAGCTGTCAGCTTTCAGCTGTCAGTTTCTAGCCGAGCGGCATTGTTTGCGGGTTCTTTATTAATTTGCAATCTTGGTGCTGAATGTAAGACGCGCCAAGCAAGCGTGACGCCTACGATTGATGTAGGCGTGAAATTTATTTCGCGCGAAAAAATTGCACAAAGAGCAGTGAATGAGAAAAGAATGAGGAAGTGATAATAATGCTTTTTTGTATTCTCTTAAGCGCAGCGCCTCTTATCCTCTTTGTGAGTCATAGAAACATTGCGCGATATAAAATCGCGCCTACAATGCAACCACTAACCACTTAACCTCCCACTCTCATCGCTCAAAAATGCGGCTTATCTTGTTTTGATAAGAATTGTTACATATTCGGTTTTGTTGTTTTGCTCGAGAGGTTTATTATGGAAACAGCGAAAAACTAACTGTTGGTATGGTTTACTCGTTTTTCGATAAATACTTTATAAATTAAATTGGTACGGGAACCTCATGAAAAAAGTAACACTTACCGCGGCAAGTATTGCACTTGCGCTCGGTCTTGTTGGTTGTGGTGAAAAAGAACAAGAAACTAAAGCACCAGCAACTGCGACCGTCACTGAAGCAAAAGCACCTTTAAACTCTGGCATTGAACTGGCGAACATGGACAAATCTGTTCGCGCACAAGATGACTTTTATTATCACGTAAACGGCGAATGGTTAGAGAAAACTGAAATTCCAGGTGATAAATCAAACTACGGCTCATTCACTCAGCTTTACGATGATTCGCAAAAAGCGATGAAAGAAGTATTAGAAAAAGCAGCGGCTAATAAAGACGTTAAGCCAGGCTCTGATGAAGCTAAATTAGCTGCATTCTACAACAGCTACATGGACGAAGCAGGTCGTGAAGCGGCAGGTATCAAGCCATTAACACCAGTGCTAGAAAGCGTTGATGCAGTGAAGAACAAGTCAGATCTTGTTGCTTTAATGGCTGAACTTCGCATTAAAGGTGGTAGTTTACCGTTTGGTTGGTACGTAAACAACGACGCGAAAAACTCTAGCGAAAACGCGATGTATGTTTATCAGTCTGGTTTAGGTTTGCCAGATCGCGACTACTACTTAAAAGATGAAGAAAAATTCACAAAAATTCGTGAAGCTTACCAAGCATACGTAACAGCAATCTTAAGCAAGGCCGGTGTTGCTGATGCAGAATCTGCGGCTAAAGCAATTATTGATCTTGAAACAAGCATTGCCGATGCGCAGTGGAGCCGTGTAGAAAGCCGTGATGCGACTAAATCTTACAATAAGATGAGCGTTGCAGATGCAAACAAACTTACAGGTGAGTTTGATTTTGCAGCTTACCTTGATGCATCAGGTATCAAAATTGATGATGTAATCATTCGCCAACCTAGCTACCTAGAAAAATTTGCTGGTATCTACAACGATACAGACTTAGCAACGTGGCAGAACTACCTTAAGTTCCACTTTGTTAGCAACTATGCTCACCTATTAGATAAAGAGCTAGTAGACCTTAACTTTGATTTCTACAGCACAACACTTCGCGGTGTTACAGAGCAATCTCCACTTTGGAAAAAAGCGGTTGATGCATCAAACGGTGTACTAGGTGAAATTCTAGGTAAAGTATACGTTAAAGAAAACTTCCCGCCTGAAGCGAAAGCGCGCATGGAAGAGTTAGTAGATAACGTAATCAAAGGTTATGCAGTTGCGATTGAAAACCTTGAGTGGATGAGCCCTGAAACAAAAATTGCGGCTAAAGAAAAGCTTGATAAGTTCACGCCAAAAATCGGTTACCCAGATAAGTGGAAAGATTACTCAGCACTTGAAGTTAAAGGTGATGACTTAGTAGGTAACTACATTCGCCACAGCGAATGGGAATATGCAGACATGACTGCAAAACTAGGTAAGCCAGTTGACCGTTCTGAGTGGCACATGACACCACAAACAGTAAACGCTTACTACAACCCTGTGAACAACGAGATTGTATTCCCTGCGGCTATCTTACAACCGCCATTCTTCAACCTAGAAGCTGATGACGCTGTGAACTACGGTGCAATCGGTGCGGTAATCGGCCACGAATTAGGTCACGGCTTTGATGACCAAGGTGCGAAGTACGATGGTGATGGTAACTTACGTAACTGGTGGAGCGAATCAGACCTTAAACAGTTTGAAGAGCGCACAGGTCAGCTAGTTGCTCAATATAACGAGTACAAACCATTTGAAGATGCTAGCGTAAATGGTCAGCTTACATTAGGTGAAAACATTGGTGACTTAGGTGGCTTAACAGTTGCTTATACAGCATACCAGTTATCACTTGGTGATGAAAAAGCGCCTATTATTGATGGTTACACAGGTGATCAGCGTTTCTTCATGGGTTGGTCGCAAATTTGGCGTCGTAAATATCGTGACGAAGAGTTACGTAACCGCCTAATGACAGACCCTCATTCACCAAGCCATTACCGCGTAATCGGTATTCTTTCAAACATGCCAGAATTCTATCAGGCATTTGATGTGAAAGAAGGTGACAAAATGTATATCAAACCAGAAGATCGCGTAAAAATCTGGTAATTGATTATCGATTTTAAAAAAGGCTCTGAGTGAACGCTCAGAGCCTTTTTTTGTTTGGAGCTGTCAGCTTTAAGCCGACATTTGATGTAGACGTGAAATTTATGTCACGCGATGGTTGTGTATTAAGTGGTGTTCAACACGCGCCAAGCAAGCGTGACGCCTACGGTGTTGTAGGCATGAAATTTATTTCGCGCGATGGTTGAGTATTGCGTGATGTTCAATACGCGCCAAGCAAGCGTGACGCCTACGGTTGATGTAGGCATGAAATTTATTTCGCGAGATGGTTGAGTATTGTGTGATGTTCAAGACGCGCCAAGCAAGCGTGACGCCCACGGTGATGTAGGCGTGAAATTTATTTCGCGCGGTGGATGCGTGTTGTGTGGTGTTTAAAACGCGCCAAGCAAGCGTGACGCCTACGGTTGATGTAGGCATGAAACTTATTTCGCGAGATGGTTGAGTATTGTGTGATGTTCAAGACGCGCCAAGCAAGCGTGACGCCTACGGTTGATGTAGGCATGAAATTTATTTCGCGCGTTAGTTGCGTGTTGTGTGGTGTTTAAGAAGCGCCAAGCAAGCGTGAAGCCTATGTTTGATGTAGGCGTGAAATTTATTTCGCGCGATGTTTTTGTATTGTGAGGTTCAAACATTTTTGGTGTAAATTGGCTAGGTGTGTTTTTAAGTTCTAAGATCAGGTTTTACCTTCAGGATTGATAGGTTTATGTTTTCGTCAAGGAAGAGGCTTAAAGGGCGTACCTCACATTCAAACTGCTATTATTCAGTAACTCTTTGTTGTGAGAATCGAGTGCCTATATTTGCCAACTATCTATATGCAGTTGATGCTGCCAAAGCAATTTACCATTTAGAAGATAAAGTGGAGACAATCTGCTTTGTCCTCATGCCTGACCATTTACATTGGATATTTCAACTTCGCCCTCAGCAAAACTTATCAGCAGTAATTAAGCTGTACAAAAGCATGGTGACCATGTCTATTCGTAAGAGAAAGGGGCGCAAAGTAGTGGTTTGGCAAAATAATTTTTATGATCATCAAATCAGAGATGAAAATGACCTAATACATCAAGCTCGATATATAGTCGCAAACCCTCTACGCGCAAAATTAGTCAAGCACGTTGGCGATTACCCGTTTTGGAATTGTATTTGGCTGTAGAGACGTGAAATTTATGTCGCGCGATGGTTGTGTATTAAGTGGTGTTCAACACGCGCCAAGCAAGCGTGACGCCTACGGTGTTGTAGGCGTGAAATTTATTTCGCGCGAAGGAAATCAAAGCATAATCGCATCTTTTAGATACTGGAATAACTCTTTGTAAGCTTTGGCTGGCTTTTCTGCTTTCACTTCTTTTGCGGCGCTGCGCACTAATTGGCGCATTTTTTGGCGCTCAAGAGAAGGGTATTGATCAATTGTTGAATTGATCAGGTCGTCACCTTGTTTAATTAAATCATCACGCAGGGTTTCGATTTTGTTCATCAAAACATCGGCTTGATTGTTTTTATTAAGCATGATGTCGATCATCGCTTGGATTTCATCAACGTTTTCTGTGGTACGTAATACTTTTGCGATGTAGTTTAAGTTACGACGGTAAGCATCGCTCTTATCACTTACTTTATCAGAAACAACAAGGGCTTCTTTTAAATCGTGATTAAGCGGTAAACGATCGCGTTGCTTTTTCGGCATTTTTGCAATTTCAGCACCCAGACCATGATATTGCATGGCTTCACGTTTTAATTCGCTTTTTGATACGTAAATAATTTCTTCTTCGATAAGTGGCTTTTTCTTCTTCGCCATAAGGATGCTCATTCAGTAAACTTAACTATTCGCTATTATACGCCATTTAGTTAATGATTAATATTAGCTGATGCAGGTCTCGCAGTGTGTTAGCATTCGTTACACTATAAAAAATATCAGAACCTAGGACACACAAGATGAAAGATCCTATTTATCAACACATTTCTGAAGTGAAAGACGCAGTAAGCGAAGTGCTAGAGCATGCAAAAAAATTGGGTGCAACAGCAGCCGAAGCGGCGATGTCGAGCACGTCAGGTTTGTCTGTCAGTACGCGCATGGGCGAAGTTGAAACAATAGAGTTTAACCAAGACGGTGGCTTAGGTATCAGTGTTTATGTGGGTAATAACAAAGGGTCTGCTTCAACGGCTGACTTAAACCCGAAAACATTACGTACAGTGGTCGAAAAAGCCATTGATATTGCAAAGTTCACCTCTGACGACCCATTTAATGGTATCGCGGATAAAGAGTTACTTGAATTTGCACCGCAAGATTTAGATTTATACCACCCGTGGGAAGTAAGCCCTGAGCAAGGTGTGGAATTTTGTCATCAAGCAGAGCAAGCGGCGTTGAACGCCGATGAGCGCATTGTAAATTCAGACGGTGCGAGTTTTTCTTCTCATCAAGGTTTACGTGTTTATGGTAACAGCCATGGCATGATTGCAGGTTACCCGCGTACGCGTCATAGCATTAGCACGATGGTGATTGGTAAAGAAGGCGAGCAAATGCAGCGCGACTCAGCTTATACCATCGCACGTCATAAAGATGATTTAAATGACGCTGCAAAAGTAGGCCTCGAAGCGGCAACCGAAACTTTGGCTAAACTTAACAGCCAAAAGCTCGGTACCATGAAAGTGCCTGTGATCTTTAGAGCAGATATTGCTAACTCATTATTCGGCCATTTAGTGTCGGCGATTGGTGGCGGTGCGCTTTATCGTAAATCAAGCTTCTTGCTTGATAGTTTAGGTACAAAAGTATTCAGCGATTGTGTGAATATCTCTGAGCGCCCGCATTTATTAAAAGGTCTAGCGTCTTCGCCGTTTGATGCTGAAGGTTTAAAAACCGTAGATCGTGAAATTATTCAAGGTGGTGAGCTGCAAACTTACCTATTAGCAAGCTATGCAGCACGAAAACTGTCGATGGCACCAACGGGTCATGCTGGTGGTATTCATAACTGGCTAGTTGAACAAACCCATGCCGATTTAAAAGCGCTATTAAAAACCATGGGCACAGGCTTATTAGTAACTGAACTTATGGGCCAAGGTGTGAACACTGTAACGGGTGATTACTCACGTGGTGCAGCAGGTTTTTGGGTTGAGAATGGCGAAATCCAATACCCAGTCAGTGAAATCACGATTGCTGGTAACTTAAAAGATATGTTTAAAGCCGTTGTGGGCTTAGGTGGCGACATCGAGCGTCGTGGTGGTATTCAAACTGGCTCTGTATTGATTGAACAAATGCAGGTTGCTGGTAGCTGATTCATCAATAACTACTCAATTTTTGAAGCCTCACGTTTGTGGGGCTTTTTTATTTGAAAAAACGCTTTACCTAAACTTAACTTGAGGTTTTATCTTGGTGGCAGTTTAAAAATAAAAAGGAAAACTACAATGTATTTAGAGCACGTAAACCTTGTTGTTAGTAATGTTGATGCCATGCTGCACTTTTATAAAGCCGCATTCCCGCACTGGCGTGTGCGTAGCCAAGGCGATAGCAAATGGTCGGGCAAACCGCGCAAGTGGCTGCACTTTGGTGATGATTACCAATATCTCGCACTGAGTGATAACGGTGAAGCAGAAAACCGTGATTTAGCCGGCCACCAAGTAGGACTTGCTCATTTTGCCTATGTGACAAACGATATTAATGCCATAGTTGAACGCCTGGTTTCGGCTGGTTATGAAGTTGATAAACACGGCCCAGAAAACCCTTACCGTAAAAATGTATATTTCATCGACCCTGCAGGTTTTGAAGTTGAGTTTGTAGAGTATTTTAGTGATATCCCGAGTGAGAGGAATAATGACTTGTGAGGGAGCTGTCAGCTTTCAGCTGTCAGTTTTGAGCCGAGCGGTGTTGTTTGTAGGTCAGGCATTGATTGATTGATTGATGGAATGGCGTTGTATGTACGACGCGCCAAGCAAGCGTGACGCCTACGGTGTAGGGTCGCTTTAACGCCGAACAGCTTTACTTTATTCACGGCTAAAGCCGTTCCCACGTTTGATGTAGGCGTGAAATTTATTTCGCGCGCATTCTTGTAGGTCGTGCTTTAGCGCGTCATTGATGAAACGTATGTAATATCTTGTCGCCATAAATGACGACTTACATTGCATAACCGCACCTCACAACTTTACTGCATCTTATTCATCTCTTTCCAACTGGCTTTTAGGCTGTTGGCGAAGCTGATGAACTTTTCTTTCATGGTACGTTTAACTGAAATCTCGACAGAGCCTAGCCATACATTACCTTCAATAGTGATGGTTGGGCCTTGGCCTTTGTTTAAGGCAACTGATTTATTCTCTACACTACCAATCACGCTAAATAATTTAGATACCACATTAACATGTTCTGGCACGTAGATTTCATCGTTACCTAAAGTACAGTTCACGTAAATGGTGACATGCTGATGTTGGAAAATCGCTTCGCTAAAGTCGAGTTCAATTGAACCTAAGCAGTTTGTGAGGTGAATTTCTTTTGGTACTACCCATTGGCCGCTGCGCTCATTTGAACCCAAAATACTACGAAGCTGCAGGCTTTCGTTGTCGCTGCTGTGGCTGTAGTGAGGTTTAAATTGCGCATGCTTTTGCGATTTGTAGTCAATATCCGCTTTCAGATCTAAATCAGCAACAAGCTCAACCAGTACTTCGTTGCTGGTGGCTTCCATTGCCTGATCTAGGCGGCGTTCAAATGCTTCGGCTGAAATAACAGCATGACTGTAGTTATAAATGAGTTGATCAATGACTTCTTCTCTTACTTGATCGATTGGGCGGTCTTCAAGTTTAACGGCCATGGTAGTTCCCTGTTGTGATTTTAAAGGTGATTCTTTAGTTATTAATTACAAAGCAAAGCTTAGGCCAGATTTTATTTCTTTATAAATCATGAGGTTGTCTTTTTAGACGAATAAGCAATTTCGTTAAATTAACCACAGATTAATAAAATCAGCAACTAAATGGTTATTTTTGCAACATTGTGAACATCTTACCGAGCAGCTTGTAAATCTTTACCGAAATGAATATAAATCACCGCTGAATAGGTGTTTAACCTACTGAAATTTAAAGAATAAATAGTTGGCATCATAGTCGCATTACTTAAACTGTCTTTAATCAAAAGGAGAAAGATTATGAACACTTTTAACAAATCTATGATTGCGGCTTTAGTAATTGGTGCAACTAGCATGTCAGCTCAGGCAAGCAGCTGGGAAAATGAAAGTAAAGATGCTTGGATTGATGGTAAGGCGGAAACTGTGCTTCTTATGAACACAAACCTTAACAACTTTGACATCAACACTGATGTAACGAATGGCAAGGTTGTACTTACAGGTAAAGTTGATAGCGAATTAGATAAAGAGCTTGCTGAAGAGTTAGTTCTTAGCCTAGACGGTGTTAGCTCTGTTGATAACAAACTAACGGTTGTTAAAAACATTAAAGCTAAGCACATGAAATCAGACAAAGCTGATTCTGCAGAAAGCGACTTAACCGATGCAAAAATCAGTACTGTAATCACCACACGTTATTTATTTAACTCAGAAGTAGGTGGTACAGATATCGATGTTGATACCGACAACGGTGTAGTAACACTAAAAGGTACTGTTGAGTCTGATGCAGAAAAGCAATTAGCGGTAAGCATTGCTGAAAACGCTGAAGATGTTCGCAAAGTAATCGATGAATTAACGATTGTTGCTGAATAATAGCAAGCCCTATATAGCCCAGCTTTGGCTGGGCTTATCTTTTTCAAGGAGTGAGTCATGGATTTAATACGTATTATTTTATCGGTTTTAATTCCACCTCTCGGCGTATTTTTACAGGTAGGTTTAGGTGCGCAGTTCTGGATTAATATTCTTTTAACTCTATTAGGGTATATTCCAGGTTTGATTCATGCTGTGTATATCATCGCTAAGCGATAATCACCGCATTAATCTACAAGGATGGGTAATGGAGCACAGCAAGGAAGGGCTGTAGGAGTAACGGACGATAAAGCGCAAGGAGTTTACAGTATGGATAATGTAACTAAGCACAAAGGACAACAAGGAAGTAACAAGGCGTTATGGAGTAGCGCACAATGGCAACGCTTTATGGATAAGGTGAATGGAGATGACAGCAAGGATTAAGCTTAGGCTTGGAGCCCAAACGGATGAAGCTAGCGTAAGGAGGAGACTATATGGAACAAGTACAAACGCAATCAAAACAAGGATTGACCAATAATGGAGTTGCTTTATGGAACAAGCAACAGTGGCACGAATTTATGGAACACGCGAAAGCGGTTGCGCCACGATTAACAGGGAAGGCTGACGATAAAAACCCGATGTCATCTTCAGGTGACATCGGGTTTTTAACTACTTCAGCAATTTATCTTTATAACTTAAATTGATTTACTGTCTTATTTAGAGACTCTGCTAACTCATTCAAATCACGTGCTTCATCCGCCAATTCATGGGCATGATCCGCAGTGCTATTCACTAAGTGATTAATCGCTGCCAAGCTATTGTTAATATCTTCTGCAACCACAGTTTGCTGCTCTGTCGAAGTCGCAATTTGATGACTTTGATCTTGTACATTTGTCACAGATTGCGCGATATCTTGCAATGCTTGCAATACAATTTGTGTTTGCTCAACTGAGCCTTCAGCACGCTCTTGACCTTGTTGCATCATGGTCGATGCTTGTTGGGCAATTTGCTGTAAACGGCTGATCATGTTGCGAATATCATCTGTTGACTCTTGCGTTCTGCTTGCTAGTGAACGAACTTCATCAGCAACAACTGCGAAACCTCGGCCTTGCTCGCCAGCACGGGCTGCTTCTATCGCCGCGTTAAGTGCCAGTAAGTTGGTTTGCTCAGCGATTGAGTTGATAACATCAACCACCGCGCCGATATTGCCACTTTCTTGCTCAAGACCCGCAACGACTTTAGACGCTTCACCAATGTGACTTGCAAGAGCGGTCATGACTGACTGAGCTTGAGTTGAGCGCTTGGTGCCATCTGCGGTAATGGTTTGCACTTCTTCAGCTGCATTATTGGTATGTTGCGCGTTACGTGAAATTTCGAGAACAGTTGAGGCCATTTCGGTTACTGCCGCACTTACGCTATCAACTTGTTGCTTTTCTTGCTGAATTTCATCATTGGTTTTTTGCGATACGGTTTTCAATTGGGCTGCGGCTTGGCTTAATTGCTCAGCTTGAGCTGCAGTATTTAGCATCATTGCACGTAATTTATCGATGAAAGTATTCATGTGATGAGCAAGCTGTCCTACTTCATCCTGACTCTTAATTTCGATTTTTTGTGTTAAATCGCCATCACCTGATGCGATATCACGCATGATGTAAGTGAGTTTAGTCAGCGGCTTGGTGATCATTTGCGTGGCCCAGAAGATCATCGCAATAATAATCGCAAGAATGATGATCACGGATGTTGTGGTTGTCATCACCGCATCATTTACTGGCTCATCAATCATACTGGTCGGAATTAAAATACCCACATACCAATCAAGGTAAGGGCTTTCTAATTCAAGGCGATTGTATACAACGTAATATTGCTCGCCTTTGAATGTGACAAAGCTGCTACCCTCTTTTTGGCTTTTCATCGCGCGGTTTAATTCGCTAAAGCCCGAGGTGTCGTTAAATTGCTTTTCGAGGGCATCTAAGCCTTCTTTGCCATTAGGGCCTTCGTCTGTGATAGATAGTTTATGTCCAGTTCGTTTTGAAAAGTGCACTACTTTCTGGTTACTGTCGAGTAAAAAGCCAAAGCCTTGGCCATCAAATCGAATAGCTTCAACCATGTCGTTGATATTATTAAGCTGTAAATCAACACCACCAAAACCAACAAGCTTGTTTTGTTTATAAACTGGCTGTTGTACAACTGCAGAGGCGATACCTGTGGTTAAATCAACAGAAATAGGGCCAACATACAATTTATTAATTTTTAATGCATCTTGCCACCAACCACGTTTGTAAGCGTAATATGGTTGGCCATTATAAGTGGCGGTACGTTCGTTTTCTTTGAAGTACTCACCTGTGGTCGCAGAAGCAAAGAAGGCTGATAAAATGTTATCATCGTTACCACTAATACGAACAAAATCTTGATTAACGCTGCTGTAACCAGGCTGACTATCTAAGCTTTGATCGCGCTGAGTCCAGTTATCGAACCAGTTAACTAAATGCGGGTTTGTTACAAAGGTTTCGACAACTTTGCCGTATTTGGCAAAATAGGCCTGCATTGACAGTCGCTCACTTTGCAAATAGCTGTCGGCTTCGCGTTGAATTGCATGACGTGAGAGATCAGCAATATGGTTTACAAAAAAGCTAGACGCGATGATTAGTAGCACACTTATCGTCCCGCCAATGAGCAGAAGTATTTTTTTACGTAAAGAGAGGTTGTTTAACATAGTGCACGCGTTTTTATTATAGGTTAGAGTTATCTATCTAATCATATTTGCACCTAAATCGCTACACTGTTAAGCGAAGGTTAATAATAAATGCTAAGGGGCAGTTGAGTAAATGAGTACTGAAAATAATAAACTGGTTGTTTTAGGTGCCGGCTGGCTTGGAAATGCACTTTGTGTTGAGGCAAATAAATTAGCATGGCAAGTACAGGGAACACATCGCGGTGGCGAGCACGAATATGACTTTCAGCGCCAGTTTATACTTGAAGGTGATGTGCTCAAGCATGAGCTGTCGCTTGAAAATGCTTGGTGGGTCTGCGCTATTCCACCGCGTAGTCGTAGCTCAGAAAGTAACTATTTAGCGACTTTGCAAGCAGGGCTTGAACTTGCTAAGCAACTAAATTGTAAAGGCTTTATTTTATGTTCTTCGACAGGAGTTTATCCATCTAACAATGGTCAATATGACGAAACTACAGAAATTATTTGCCAATCAGCACGTCAACAGCAGCTATATGATGCTGAACAGTTAGTGCTAAATGCTGGTGGTAAAGTATTGCGCTTGGCTGGTCTTGTAGGGCCTGGGCGCGATCCGGGTAGGTTTGTTGCCGGTAAAGAACTGACTAGCTCAAGTCAGCAAGTGGTAAACATGGTTCAGCAGCAAGATGTGATAGCGGCGATTTTTTCAGTACTTGAAAATTGGTCAAACGCGAGCAGTATTTATAATGTGGTTAATCCGGCACATCCTACAAAAGCAGATTACTACCAACAAAAATGTGCTGAGCAGGGCAACCAGCCACCGGCTTTTACTAGTCATGATAAAGGCGAGCGCCTTATTGATGGCTCAGCGATTGAGTCACTGAGTTTTCGTTATCAAATGTCCATTTAGTTATTTTTTAAAAGTAAGGTGGCCGCCTAATCGGTATTTACTGCCTGGTGATACTAAACGGGCAAAGCTCACAATACCTTGTGATGACCAAGTTCGGCGGATCACTTGTAAGCATGGCTCTTCGTTATAAAGGTTGAGCCATTCGCACATTTCTTGGTTGGGCATAATCGCTTCGACTGTATGGCGTGCCTCAGTGAGCGGGGCATTTTGCGATAAGTATTCATGAGGCGTTAGGCTATGGAAATCTTGCTGTAAGTAATCTTTAGCAAGAGCGGGGTTCACAAAGCGTTCTTCAACTTGCAGAGGTTGCTCGTTTTCATTGTGTACAATCACACTTCTGTAAACATGGCTGTCGACCTCGACACCCAAAGCAATCGCAATTGGTGCTATAGCGCTTATAGACTCCATTACTAAAATGGTACAACTATAGTGGTTACTTCGCGCTTTTACCTCATCAGCAATATTTTTAATTTCTAATAAAGATGATTGTGACTTAAAGCTAGCCACAAAAGTACCTAGGCCTTGGCTACGGGTTAATATACCTGCATCGGTTAATTCACTGAGTGCTCGTCTTGCAGTCATACGACTAACTTTAAACTGGTTGGTAAGCTCATTTTCAGAGGGCACTCGGTGATTTTCTTGCCAAGCTCCAGAACGAATATTTTCCAGAATGAACTCTTTTATTTGCGCAAATTTAGGAACACTCATTATGCGTGTATATGTGGTGAGTAAACAGTATGTTTGAAGGTGACATAATTATCTTGTATATACAAGGTGAGTTGATAAACTTTAAGCAAATTTAAACTTAGTCTCGTAATGGGCCTATCGCAAGTATCAATGTAGGTGAAAAATGCACACAACCAATAATGATCAAGCTTTCTGGGATTTAGTGATCACAGATGCCAACATCGCCACAATGGACCCAGCCATCGAAGCACCTTATGG
Source organism: Pseudoalteromonas sp. PAST1 (assembly GCF_021532515.1). NCBI lineage: Bacteria > Pseudomonadati > Pseudomonadota > Gammaproteobacteria > Alteromonadales > Pseudoalteromonadaceae > Pseudoalteromonas > Pseudoalteromonas sp. PAST1. Next base: position 50,500 of record NZ_JAKGBH010000030.1, read on the forward strand.
TGCTATTGAAAATGCAGCTATTGCTGTTAAAGATGGCAAAATTGCTTGGTTAGGTGAGCAAGCCGATTTACCAGAGTTTGATGCGCTAGCTACGCCAACATTGTCAGCAAAAGGGCAGTGGTTAACCCCAGGGTTAATTGATTGCCACACTCACTTAGTGTTCGCGGGTAGCCGTGCAGAAGAATTTGAGCAGCGTTTACAAGGTGTAAGCTATGAGCAAATAGCTGCAAACGGTGGCGGTATTGCAAGTACCGTACGTGCAACGCGAGAAGCCGATCACGAAGCTTTATTTGTCAGTGCAAAAGAGCGCTTAAATGCATTATATGCAGAAGGTGTGACTACGGTAGAGATTAAATCTGGCTACGGTCTTGATTGTGAAAACGAAATTAAACTTCTCGAAGTGGCGCGTTTACTCGGTGAAAATCACCCAGTTGATGTTAAAACCACGTTTTTAGGTGCGCATGCATTACCGCCTGAATTTAAAGGCCGTAGCGATGAGTACATTGATCTGGTTTGCGGTGAAATGCTTGACCGTGTTGTTGAAGCTGATTTAGCTGATGCCGTTGATGCTTTTTGTGAAAACGTTGGTTTTAGTAATGAGCAAACTCGCCGCGTGTTTGAAGCGGCTAAAAAACACAACTTACCAGTCAAGTTGCACGCTGAGCAGTTATCTAATCAACATGGTGCAGAGCTTGTTGCTGAATTTAATGGCTTATCTGCGGATCATATTGAACACTTAGATGAAGCTGGTATTCAGGCAATGGCCAAAGCGGGTACTGCAGCAGTTTTATTACCAGGTGCATTTTACTTCTTACGTGAAACAAAGTATCCGCCAATTGAACTACTGCAGCAGTACCAAGTTCCAATTGCTATTTCAACTGACTTCAACCCGGGTACTTCGCCTTTATGTTCATTGCATTTGATGATGAACATGGCATGCACTATTTTTCGGATGACACCAGAGCAAGCATTAGCTGGGGTAACTCGAAACGCTGCAGGTGCTTTAGGACTTGATGATCGTGGTGTGTTAAAGGTAGGCGCACGTGCTGATATTGCCCATTGGCAAATAACCCACCCAGCACAATTAAGTTACCAATTTGGCGTAAATAAACTGTTAAATCTGTGGATTTTGGGTAGACTTAATTAGATAAGTCTTTTTTACGTAGTATTTTTACATGTCTTTGATTGCCAGCTTAGCAAGTAGTAGCGTGAGCCTTGCAAATTTAAGTAGCGATGTTGTGCCAGTGTTTTTAGCTGGTTGCGTTCTTATGGCAATGATTTGTGCCTTATGTGTTACTCAAAATTCTATTTTAAGGCTGAGCTTAGTCGTCAATGGCGTGCTTGGATTAGCAATTCTTAGTCTTGGCATGCCTTGGTTAGTGTTATTGTTAAGTGCAAGTGTTTGTTTTCATTTGTGGCAGGCATTTCGCACAACTAATTGGCTAGCAATCATTATCTCAGTTGTTGCTGCGATTGAATTAACAGTACTTTATTCAGCTCATTTATTGTTACATACTGCTCTTTACTGGCTTGTTTTTTCTGTCGTTATTTTGTGTATATCAGGCTTTTTTAACTATGAAGAACCTGAAGAAGAGCAGGTGGTCGTTGAGCCACTTCACACTGACGAGTTAGATGCGACACCTCTTACAGGCTTACCCGATCGCAACGCCCTAAAAAATAGCTTTATTGCTTGGACCGAGGAGCATGATGCTAACTGCGCGTTAGTGATGCTTCGCCTTGAAGGTTTTAACGATGTAAACCAACACATAGGTCGAGACTTTGGTGATTTGTTATTAGCGCAATCAGCAACCCGAATTAAACAGCAGCTCAATGTTGATAATGTTCTTAATATAGTGGGTAATTCAGGCAAAGCCGAAAAGTTGGCGCATTTAGGGGGCTTGAACTTTGCGTTTATTTGCTCATTAGAGGAACAAAAGCACCTTCATGAGCAACTAATTAGTCAAATTCGCCATGTTACTTTAAAGCCATTTAATGTTGCCAATTGCACCATTGAAGTTAAAGTTCGTGCTAGTTATGTAGTTTGTGATGAGCCTGAATACAGCTTTGAAAACTTCATTTCGTTTGCCAACCTAGCGCTTGATTCAAATCCAGACAAAGCGATTGTGCCTTATCATCCGCAAATGATGATTGAGCAATTGGAGCAGCAAGCACGACTACGTGAGTTAGCACACCTTGATTTTGCAAGTGAACTAGAGTTGTATTTTCAGCCAGTTATTCGTAATAGCGATGAGCAAATCGAATTTTTAGAATTGCTGTTACGTTGGCAGCATCCTAAGCAAGGGATTCTTTCTGCGAATAAATTTATAGATGATATACGTGTTGCAGGCCTAAGCTATCCTGTTGCAGCTTTTGTTATTGAGCGTGCAGCAGAACTAGCTATGGCACTACGAATGGAAGGTATTGAATTACCTCTTAGTATAAATGTGTTTGGCCCTGAGATGCTGCACGAAGAATTTATTGAGTTTGTTGACCGTATCATGGCTGAGCATCGACTAGAGCCGGGTGATTTAATTATCGAGTGCCCGCTTGATTTATTTATGAGTTTAGATGATCAAGGTAAAGCGATGGTTGCAAGGCTCAATAGTATTGGTATTAAATTATGTATCGATGGTTTTGGTGACACACCTATTTGGCTAGCTAAGCTTCCGAATCTTAATGTTGAGTATATTAAAGTGGCGGCTTCACTTACCGCTGATTTTGCTCATCAAAGTCAAATTCGAAGCCTCGTTTCGGGCATGGTCGATATGCACAATCAAAATAATGCAAAAGTGATTTGTGAAGGAGTTGAAACTCTAGAGCAACTTAAGTTTGTAAAGTCGCTTAAAACCTATGCTGCACAGGGCTATTATTTTAATTACCCATTGAGTAGTGTTGGTATGATGTCATGGCTTAAACAATGGCGTTTGGAGCACCAGTAAGCGTAATGCTGTGCTCTTCCTCTGGTAGACTTCACAATACAACACCGCTTTTATAACCCTAGTTTCTGTAACCTTGTCACGTGGCTACGGTAAAGTTCAACTGGATCAACTTCACGAAAACTATGTAAACCAATAAATTGGTTAATCTCATCGAGATGATTCATTTTGTAATCATCTTTGATCACATGCCCTAAATGGCTACTACAGCGTGAAATGAGGCCGTCACTGTGACCTAAGATAAATAATGAGCCAAATAACATGGATAAGTCACTTAAATCTAAGATATTAGTGAGTGTTTCTGTGCCGCTCCAAGAAAAGTAGTATACGCCATTGCTTGCAAGCATATTACCTTGTTCGCACTCGTTTTTGGGCAAGCCTTCGGGGTACTTTTGATTAAATGTTGCTGCTCCTTGTGTGCTTAAACTATTTATTGCACCGAGTGTATTTTGCGGTAATTGACTATTGCCTGATAATAACGAAATAACACCACCGAATGCATCGAATACTAATCGAGTTGTATATTCTGCTTGAGAGCCGGGTGTTAGCTCTTTATTAATAAGATCAATAATGCCACTGCCATAATTTGCACCGCCTACACTGGTAACTGAGGAAATTAGATCAGGCCTGATAGATGCAACATAGCGTGCAGTTTGCGCACCTTGACTGTGACCAATCAAGTTTACTTTTTTAGCACTAGTCAGAGCTAAGATTGATTCTATTTGAGTGAGTAATTGCTCGCCTCGGACTTCTGAACTGTTGATAGCAGAAACGGCAGGTGTGAAGACTAAAGTACCATCTTTTTCCAGAATTGTAGCGATATTGTAGAAGTAATCGATTCCGAGCAGGTTATCGAATCCCATTAGCCCATGAACTAAAACAACTGGATATTGGGTAGTTGTTTTTTTGGCATTGCACCAAGGGCTCAACAAAAAAAGTAAGGTAACAAATAAAATTAACGGGATTTTTTTCATACCTTTTACTCTTCTACTTCAATATTTATCACCAACAAGCCTTAAAAAAGCCTGATTTTAGTGCGCTTTTAATTCACCTTACCTTAAATTTGGGTTCTCTGTAATGTTAAATTAAAGTAAGCAGGAAAAGATGGTTTTAGTGTTTCGTTATATGTTTATCAATTTGTGTTTTTTCTGCGGTTAAGCAATTTATTTTTAATCTGGTATTTGATAAAGTCCGCGCCGTCCTCATCCTGTAGGACATCCTGTTGATGATGCATCTGAAAGGATGCAACGTATTGATAGCTTCTCCCCAGTTTGCTATAACGACTCACTCCTTGTTGAGTGAGTCGCTTTTTCTTTTCTTATCATACAATTCATTGCACAAATACACGCAAGTGATACCATCAAAGTGATTCTTATTTACTTTCGAAGGAATGCGTTATGTTTAAATCTTTGGCAATAGCTGCCTTTTCATTATCGAGTATTTTAGTTGCCCCTTTAGCCAGCGCAAATTGGCAAGTTAATAATGAGCAAAGTAACGTAAGCTTTGTATCTATTAAAAAGAACTCTATTGCAGAAGCACATCATTTCAAAAACGTGTCGGGTACACTCAACGAACAAGGTCAATTTAAGTTGATGATCGACCTAACATCGGTTGAAACTCTGATCCCTATCCGCAATGAGCGCATGACTAAGTTGTTATTTGAAACAGCTAAATTCCCTAATGCAGTGTTAACTGCTGACTTAACCAAAGCGCTGTTAACGCTAAAACCAGGTCAACATGTGCTGAAAGGGTTAAAAGCTGAGTTAGATTTTCATGGTAACAAAAAAGAACTTACGATAGATGTTCTAGCCAATATGTCAGCGAAGGGCGATATTAGCGTGTCATCTTTTACGCCAGTTATTATTAATGCGAGTGATTTCAAAGTAACAGAAGGCATTAGTGAACTACAAAAGCTTGCGGGCTTACCATCAATTGCAACAGCTGTTCCTGTAACATTTTCTTTGACGCTAGATAAAGAAAAATAATGCAATCACTTGCTGACTTAGAAGCCGCTCTTCAGACGCCCGATAAACCTTTTGAACAATGGCAGCCACAAAACTGTGGGCAAGTGCCAATAACGATTGATGCGCAAGGGCGGTGGTTTTATGGCGGCAGTGAAATAAAACGCGAGGCAATGGTTAAACTCTTTGCCTCTGTGCTTTGCAAAGAGGCAGATAGTTATTTTTTAAAAACACCCGTCGAGAAAATGGCCATCACTGTCATTGATGTGCCTTTTATTATTGTTGATTGGCGTTTTGAAGAGACAGAACAAGGCCTTGCTCTATGTTGTGTCGATAATTTACAGCGCGCTTGGTTGGTATCAGCAAAGCAACCACTATTACTGAGAGAATTTGAAGGTGTCAGTGTGCCTTATCTTCAATTAGCACATGGCTTGGCTGCGAGGGTATCGAGAAATGTTTATTATCAGTGGGCTGAAATAGCCTGCTCAGATGAGCAGGGCTATTATATAGAATCATTAGCCAAGCGTTATTACTTGGCCTAAGCACTTAGTCTTCTGGTTGTTCGTCAGACTCAGGTGCTTGCGCTTCAATAGGGCCTAAAAACCACTCATCGAGCTTTTTAGCAACTTCAGGTAAGCCGGTGCCTTTTAGTGAAGAGAAGGCATGTACTGTAATATCACCATCTAAACTACTTAACTCACGACGAACTTGTAAAACTTGAGCTTTACGCGCGCCTTGTTTTAGCTTGTCAGCTTTAGTTAATAGTGCCAGCACTGGAATTTCGCTGCCCACCGCCCAGTCGATTAAGTCACGGTCTAAATCTTTTAACGGGTGGCGAATATCCATCAAAACAACGATACCTTTTAAGCTTTGACGTTTTTGTAAATATTCACCTAGCGACTTTTGCCATTTCTTTTTCATTTCGATAGGCACTTTCGCAAAACCATAGCCCGGTAAGTCGATAAGGCGCTTATCGGCATCAAGTTCAAAGGTATTGATCAGCTGAGTACGACCGGGTGTTTTAGAAGTACGCGCTAACTTTTGATCAGTTAACGTGTTTAAAGCACTTGATTTACCCGCATTAGAGCGACCAGCAAACGCGACTTCAATCCCCGTATCAGCAGGTAAGCGTGAGATATCAGGTGCGCTGGTAACAAAGGACGCAGTATTGTATTTGATACGAGATTTGAGCACAGGCTCTCCTAGTCTTTTATAAAAAATAACAAACAGTGGCTAATTTCCACTTAAGGCACGTATTTTATACTATTAAAGCAGCATTCAAAAGCGTATTTAAGCGTGCTAAATTGGCTTTAAATTAGGAAAATTACTAGGTGTAAACTTAATCTAAGTCAAATCCCTATAAATTATGAGCTTAATGTGGGCAGAAAACGTGCCAGAGAATTTATTATCGTGTAGAATATAGAAATCACAACATCCATATTGTAGATGATACAGGGTCGGAAACAGAGAATTCACCATGAAAAAAATAGCACTATCTTTAACTATATTGCTTGGTACGTTGTCAGCAAGCAACGCAACAGCATTTGATGGCGATGTAAACGCAGGTAAAGAGAAATCGGCAACGTGTGCGGCTTGTCACGGCCCAGACGGTAATGCACCGGTTAATATCTACCCTAAAATTGCAGGCCAACACGCAGATTATATCTATAAACAATTACAAGAGTTTAAATTAGGTATGACATCTGGCGGCAAAGAAGGTCGTATGGATCCAGTAATGAGTGGTATGGCTATGCCGCTTAGCGATCAAGACATGAAAGACCTAGCAGCTTACTTCTCTTCTTTAAATATGTCTGAAGGTGCAACACCTAAAGATGTAGTAGAAGTAGGTCAGCAGCTTTATAAAGCCGGTGATGCAGAGCGTGGTATTCCAGCATGTGCTGCGTGTCACGGTCCTCGTGGTAACGGTACATCACTAGCTAAATTCCCGAAAATTTCGTTCCAACACCCAGAATACATCAAGTCACAACTTGAAAAATTCCGTGATGGTACGCGTAATAACGACTTAAACGGTATGATGCAAGACATCGCTAAAAAGCTAACAGACAAAGACATTGAAGTACTTTCAAAATACTTAGGTGGCTTACACTAAAGTCTGATTGCGGAAAGAAATGCTCCGCAGTAGTATGTAAAGAGTTTGAAAAAGCAGCGCAAGCTGCTTTTTTGTACCTAACGTATGTCGAAATTTCCCACTCCTTTGTGAGACATTGACCATATCTAGCTGTAAGCCAAGTCTTATTTTTATTTCACTATTTTTGCTAAGTCTTTGTTATTAATTAAAATGACAATGTTGCAATAAGTCATCTGTAAGAAAAATTATATAAATTAGTTGTAACAATTTTATTAATAAGTAAATTAACCACTGTCGCTGAGACAGCAAAAACAACATGGACAATGTAATAAGGAAAGTGACTGCGGCAAGTCTTTAGGGGTTGACACTGGTTAGGTGTCCTAAAGGAAATAACAAAAAAGCGTCAGGATTGACCGAGAATAATAAAAGCTCATGGAAGTTTAATAATAAAAACAAAATGGAATGCTACACGGAAGGTTAAAACAATAACAAAATGGATAAACAATAATAATAAAAATAATAAAGACTAAAAAGTCGAAGGGAGAAGTGTCCAGATAATTGGCGCTCAGATTAGTAGGCGGTAGAGATGTTTTCTCTACCGCCTTTTTATTTGTCCTGTTACAATAGCCACCGTTTGTACTAAAAGTATGAAAAGTGCGCAGTTCGTCAAGTTGACCAACCACATCCGCACATCGAATTCTTCTGGTTATGCCAGCATTACAATGCCACAAAGGCGTTGTGCACAACCTCTTAAGTGAGATGATCAAGATATGAGTAGAAAGAAAAAGTCGCGTAAAATTCCATCGAATGGTCCTGTACGTCTGAGCAAAGAAAAGCTTAGAGAGATGCGCGCGTTAAAAGAGCAGCGAGTTAAAAAGACCAAAGGTGCTAAACCTGGGTCTCGAAATGCACCTGATGCACAAAATGCAGAAAACACTGCTGCAAACAATCAACCGAAAGATAAGCGTGTTGGTAGTAAAAAGCCGATTTCTTTAGTTGCGCCTAAGGCTGAGCCGAAAGTTGAAATGAAACGCAACTTAAAACCTATGGTTGAGCTTAAGAAAGTGACTGAGCCTGAACTAACACCAGAGGAAGAGTTAGAAGCGCTAGAGAATGACGAGCGTCTACTTAAGCTGGTTGAGCGTCATGAGCGCGGTGAGTTATTAACAGGTAAAGACGCTAAGTACTTCAATAGCCGTATTGCTCGCCACCAAGCACTTTGCGAGTTATTAGGCATTGAAGATGAAGACGAGTACGAAGATGACTTTGAAGATGATTCATACGATGAAGGTGAATCTGACTTCGATAAGTACTTATCTGATGATTTAGCCAACGAATGGTTTGATGACGAAGATGAGGATGAGCGATGAGCACAACCTTGATTATTGCCATCGTAATTGGTGCGGCAATTATCGCAGGGCTTGCGTTTTATGCAGGACAACTTCTGTATAAACTAAAAGAGCAAAATAAGCTTATCGCCAAGAAGCAAGCTGAGCAGGAGCAAAAGCTTGCGGCATCAAAAGCAAAGCGTAATGCCAAGTTAGCCGATAGCATTCATTTAATTGCCCGTGCAATGAATGAAGAGCAATGTGAGTTCTCAGAAGGCTGCCTACGCATTTGGGTGCTGATCTCTCAATACAGCTTTGCAGAAGAGTTTGAACTAAGTGAACGCTACCCAGGCATATTTAAAATGTACGAAGTTGTAAAAGATATGCCAACGCACGATGCCCGTAAGAGATACTCTAAAAAAGAGATTTTTAAAATGGACACTGCTCGCTGGCGTGCTGAAGAGCAGCATAGCGATGAAATCAAAGCGGATTGCGCACGTATAATTGAAGAGTTTAAAGCCGCTCCAGGCAGCGAAAACGTAGTATTTAATTAAGTTGACGTATCGTTGAATTAAACAAAATAAAAAGCAGAGCCCAGGCTCTAATGCCTGTCAGTTAAGAGCTGACAGGCATTTTTTGGGGCTTTCGTTCAGGGTATCGACTGGGTCTCTTTTTCACACATCTTGGATAATGTCTTTCTCTTCGCTCTGGCAGTACAAAGGTTTCAGC
>NZ_JAKGBH010000031.1:0-52159 GCF_021532515.1 Pseudoalteromonas sp. PAST1
GCTTTCAATCAACTTACTAACCACTGCCTTTTTATGTTCTTCTGGATAATGTCTCACTCATACCTAACTTCCGCCTCCTGTTTAATGCTATGAAAAACTGAGGCGACAACTATCCTGACACAGGGGGCAAATGTGGGGAGTGCATTATGAATCGCAAGTCAAAATTAATTTATCGTATTATGTTAGCCTCAAAAGTTAACAACTCTAATAAAGAAATTTCTATAGATAACCTAAAACAGAACTGCTGTCTTTCTGAAACCGAACTACTCAACATACTAAAAGAGCTAGAAATAAAGAAACTTATATGTTGGGATTCTGGCAAGTCAACATTTATGATTTCGAGTTAACCTACTAGTTTTTAAAGTATAATCAACCTAAGATTACTTGCGAAACAAATTGTCAATTGTTTAACGAAAAAGTGAATAAACTACTTTCTGTTTCTCACTCTTTAGAATTACAGCTAAGCTTATTGTGTTCAACTCATGGAGGAGAAGAGCATGGCAACCCCTCGTAGAAACTTAATTAGCGTTTCAAACACGCCTTACTATCATTGTATTTCACGTTGTGTTCGTCGCGCTTTTTTGTGCGGGCAAGACCCACTAACTGGTCGTTCATATGAACACAGGCGCGATTGGGTTGAAAAGAAACTACTTCAACTTGGTCGTATATTTTGTATTGATGTTTGTGCTTACGCAGTTATGAGTAACCATACTCATCTAGTACTTCATATTGATATAGCAAAAGCAAATCGTTTGAATAATAAAGCGATTCTGATTAGATGGCACAAATTATTCAAAAGCACATTCCTTTGCCAACGATTCTTAAATGGCGAATTGCTAACACAAACCGAGCTCGCTGCGGTTAATGCCAGAGTAAATTTATATCGAGAACGGCTCAGAAGTATTAGTTGGTTTATGCGCGTTCTTAATGAGAGTATTGCACGAAAAGCAAATCAAGAAGATGAGTGCAAAGGACGCTTTTGGGAAGGTCGCTTTAAATCACAAGCTTTACTTGATGAAGCAGCTCTTGCAGCTTGCCTTGCTTATGTAGATTTAAATCCTGTTAGATCAAAAGCGGCTGATTTACCTGAGCAATCTGACTACACCAGTATTAAATCTAGAATTAATGCAGCTCAAAATAATAAGCAACCGAAATCACTTATGCGCTTTGCAGGTAAACCACGTAAACATACGCCTAAGGGACTACCATTTGAGCTCAAGACATATCTGCAACTTGTAGATTGGACAGGCCGCTCAATACGAGAAAATAAGCCTGGGAACATCCCAGAAAATGCGTTACCAATACTTGAAAGACTAGATATTTGTACTGACAACTGGCTTACACTCACCACTTCCTTTACTCGCTCGTTTAAAAATACGGCTGGTAAAGAGCAAGCTATAACTGCTTATGCAAATCACATGAAACGAAAACGAAGAAGCTCTATTAGCACTAGTCGTGCACTATTTGCCTAAACCGAAACTCGAAAATGTTTAAAGTGGTCTGCCTTTGAGCTAAGCTTGCCCAAATCAGGCGCTAATCAGACAATGTCTACAGAATCACCTAAACATAACATTTATCTGTAAATTAATTTAGAACGACTAAGCAAGTCGGCTTTAAAATTAGTTATTAAAATACCTACAAAAGTGGGTGTCCGAATAACTTTATTACCTGTACCTAACCAGCTGTGTCATCTTCAATCAAATCATCAAAATTGAGCCTGAATTTATATTGTCTAATTTGGGTGCCTAGATAACCTTAAAGTGGATGTCTAGATAACTTAAGAAATAAAAAGCTCAAAGAAAGTTAGATTAATACAAGAATAAAAGATTGGTTCTAAAAAATTTAAAAGGAATTTAAATGAAATAAGTCACCCAAATAGAATTTTGGGTGGCAGTCTTACCAGCCGCATCTCGGCACACACATCACACGCTGTGGCTGCTCCCTTCCGGGCCTGACCAGGTTCACCTGCTAGTGTTGCGAGAGGACCAATAAGACTACCATTGAGGGCCTTGTTTGGCGCGGGAGGGATTATCTCTACTTTTAGCCAGTTATTCAAGGGGTATTCGAAAAAGAAAGTGCGATTGCATACTTGGCATACAATCGCACTGTCATTAAGGGGGTTATCGCTTACTTTTCAAGTTCAGCTTTAATATTGCGCAGCGCAGCTTTCACTTTCTTCATATTTTCTGGGCCCATACGCAGCAATTGTTTTTGCGCATCGGGTAAGTTTTCCCACTCAGAGTAAGCATATTGATACGTAACTGAGTTACGAACGAGTGGCATATCACCTTTTGGCTCTGGCGTATCAAGCAGTACATCAATCGCCTCTTCTAACGTGCCTGTGAATGCATCACCTTCGTAACCAATTTCTGCATAAGCTTCACTGATAAGGGGTTTATATTCATCATACATACGAATAACTTGAGCAGCGCTTAAGCTAGTAAATAGTTTTACGTAAGGTGTATAGCGCTCATAGCTATTTGGGTCGATTGTTAAGATATCGCCCTCAATAACTTTAAACGACTCTTTAGGGCGTTCTACAGGTGCATGGCTAACTGCCACTTTACCTTTTGCGATGTTATCAACGTACACAACACCACGGCGAATAAGATCATCAGTCACCATTAAGCTCATCACTTGGTCGCTTAGTAACTCATCCATACGAGCAACAACCACTTCATCGCTTTCATTTAACGTTGGTAGTGGCTCAACTTCTGGAACTGGCTCTGGAGTGCGCTCTGGTGCAGTATCTACAACAACGGGCTCTGGCTCAGGCTCTGTCACTTCAGGTTCTGGGTCAGGCTCTGGCTCTTGATACTCAACAACTGGCGCTTGTTCGCTAACAATATCTTCAACAACTTGCACTGGTTTATCTTCAGGCTTCAATAAAATAAACGCTGCCACACCCGCAACAAGGATAAGCACAACCACCGCAAAAATCAGGTTGTTATTTGATGAACCCTTTTGTACTTCAGGTTCTGACGAATGCTCTGACATAGACACTCCCTTAAAAATAAAACAGATAAAAATACGAAAAAACCATTTAGCCTTGAGCTAATCTTTGCTTCTTCTAGCTTAAAGACTTACAGTTGATAAATAAAGTAAAGACGCACAACTATTTAAATGCAACCATGAGCAGTAAGTTAAAAAAAACACAACACTCTAAAATCGCTTTATTACTAACAGGTGGTGGCGCGCGAGCGGCTTATCAAGTTGGTGTGCTTAAAGCGATAACTCAAAGCATGCCTCGTACAGCACCGCTGCCCTTTACTATTATTAATGGGACATCAGCTGGCGCAATTAATTCCGCTGCATTAGCATGTTATGCATCCTGTGCACATTTAGCATGCAAAAAACTTGAATGGGTGTGGAAAAACTTTTCGACTTCTCAGGTTTATAAAAGCGACTTTTTAAGTGTGTTTTTGCATATTACCCGCAACATGCTTACAAGTTTTCAATCTGAACATATAAATCACCCACCAGCGAGTTTGCTGAACAATAAGCCGCTGCGAAAACTGTTGCACGAAATACTCGATTTATCACGTATCGAACGAAACCTGCATAAAAATTACCTAGATGCAGTATCGATTACTGCTTCGAGCTATACCACAGGTGACTCTGTGGCATTTTTTCAGTCACTTACACAAAAGCCGTGGCGCAGAGCAAAACGTGAAGGACAGGCAACCCGCATAAATGTTGAGCACTTAATGGCGTCGAGTGCCATACCTATGGTGTTCCCAAGTGTGAATGTGTATAACCACTATTTCGGCGACGGCTCTATTCACCAACTTTCGCCACTGAGTCCGTCGGTTCATTTAGGTGCTGAAAAAATCTTTATTATTGGTGTTGATGAACCAAAAGAATTGCATCCGCCGGGTTATCAGCCTCATTACCCTGGCCTTTCGAATATTGCAGGCCACTTACTCGATAGCGTCTTTACCGACACGCTACAGTCTGATTTAGAGCGTTTACAACGTATCAATCGCACGCTGAGCCTATTACCTGCCCGTGACAAACACCAAGAGCTTAAACAAATTGAAACTTGCGTGATCAATCCATCGCAAAACTTTAATGCAATCGCAGCTCAGTTTTATGATGACATGCCTATGGCAATCAAAGTGTTACTACGCATGATAGGCGTGAAGAAACGTTCGCAATCGAGTTTAACGAGCTACTTACTGTTTGAAAAACGTTATACCCAAAAGCTCATTGAAATTGGCTACCAAGATGGCCTTAAAAAGCTACCTGAAATTCGTAAATTCTTAGAGCTGGAGTAGCTAATAGCTACTCCATACCGTCGAGTAAAAACCGTTCTACCCGCTCTACTCGGCGAGGCTTACCTTGCAACACTAAAATATCACCTGCCAATAAAATAGTTTGTGATGAAGGTGCGTCAATTTCACGGTCTTGTCGGCGCAGCGCTCTAACCGACACACGGCGCTGCTCAAGCTTAAGCTCACTAATTTTCTGATTAACCGCATAAGCATGCTCTGGCAGAGCTATAACATGTAAATACTCAAGCCTATCTGAACTTGCCTCTTCGCCATCAAGTTTATCACCCGTGAAAAAGCCATTTAAAAATTTATAACGATTGCGCCGCTCTTTACTAACACGGCGTATGATCCGTGTCATCGGCACACCAGACATATAAAGTACATGCGAAACTAACATTAAACTTGCTTCAAGGGTTTCTGGTACCACCTCAGTAACACCGAGTTCTTTAAGCGTTTCCATTTCGGTATCATCGCGCATTCGTACCAATATCTTTACATCAGGTGCTATTTGTTTGATGGCATCAACAACTATTTGCGTTTGCTCAAAATCGGTAAAGGTAATAATCACCAACCTTGCACGCTCAACGCCCGCTGATTTTAAAATATCTTTTTGATTCACATGGCCAAATATAACCGGTTCACCAGCCGCTTTCGCTTCTTGCAATAAGATAGGGTTACTTTCGACAGCGACGTATTCAATTGCTTCTGGCTTTAAAAAGCGCGCAACAGTTTGCCCAACACGGGAGAAACCACAAATAACGACATGATTTTGATACAAAGGGCTACTTGTCGCGGGCTGTTGCCAGTACTGTCCTGCATGGCTTAAAAGGCCAAGTTTTTTGAGAATAAGCGGTGTTTTTTCAATTAAGTAAGGCGTTAGCGCCATCGAAAGCACGCCAACTGCAATTAAAAACGAAGCTTGCTCTGAGCTTATCAGCAAATGCTGCGAAGCAAGTGCAATTAATACAAAGCCAAATTCTCCCATTTGCCAAAGCATAATACCCGCTGATACCGCATCTTGCTTACGCTCCCCCATCACTTGCGCAGAAATAGCAAGCACCGCAATTTTAAATAGCAATAAGCCAATTAATACCGCGATGATCCAGTACCAACTATTAAGTACATAAAGCACATCTAGCTGCATACCAACAGTCACAAAGAATAGCCCCATTAATATATCGCGAAATGGTCTAATATCGGCTTCAAGTTGGTGACGATAGTGACTTTCACCCAGCATCATGCCGGCTAAAAATGCGCCTAACGCCATCGATAAACCAAATAGGTAAGTCAAGCCTGCGGCAAACAAGGCAACCAATAAAGTCGTTAGCATAAATAGCTCATCGGTTCTTACCAGCGCTATTTCGCTAAACACTTTAGGCAAAATCCATTTACCTATGCCGAACAATAAAATACACACTAAAGCACCTTTAGTAAGTGCAAAAGCCAATGCACCGGCAATTTCTTCAGAGCCACTTTGGGCTAGCAAGGGGTAAACAATGAGCAGAGGGACAACAGCAATATCTTGAAACAGCAACACCCCTATTGCCAACTGGCCGCGGCGCTGGTTTAAATCTCCAGATTCTTTAAGTAGCTTCACCACCACCGCTGTTGAAGACAGCGCCATTAAACTAGCAATAGTAAAACTGTTTAAAAGGCTGTGCTCAAGCAGCAGTAAAATTAGCATAAACACTATGCTGGTCACCACGACCTGTAAGGAGCCAAGGCCAAATACAATATTGCGCATTGCCATTAAACGCGGCAATGAAAACTCAAGCCCTAAGCTAAACAGTAAAAACACAATGCCGAGCTCAGCAACAAAGTGCATTTCATGGCTTTGCGCCATCCAGCCAATACCATGACTCCCTGCCAGTACACCTGTCGCAAGATAAGCAAGAATGGGTGGTAAACCAATTCGCTTGAAAAACCAAACAAATAATACGGCAGCGACGAGCAAGCCAAACACTTGGATCAGCACATTTTGCAAGCAATCAACTCCCTAGACTTGGTGACAAAACTGGTTTCTCTTTTAAATATAGCAACCATCTGTTTTTCGGCCAGTTTAAAAATATGGCACAAATCTCGCTACATGGGGGTATCTAAACACTCCGGGGGGAGAATTATCATGGAAAATGTCCATATTTTGACGCAGCGGGTGTCTGCGCGAGGCGAGTTTCTGCCGTTTTCGGCAGAGCATTACCGAATAAATGAAACAAATAGTCCACACGATTTGGTCGCAAAGTTACAAACCACGTTATCAATCGAAGAAATTTTGACTATTTTTGCCGAGCACGCAAAGCAACTAATCAATTTATCTGGCTTACAGTTCCAATCTGCACTCGGAGTGTCACAAAGCGCAGGCAGCGATACCAGCCAAACACCGTACTCTTTTGATTTAGATATCGAAAGTGAACGCTTAGGGCAGCTAATTTACTTTAGTCAGTTCCCTATGGGTAAAGCGATTGAAGCAAAATTAAAGCAGCTCCATACAGCCCTCGTTTACCCATTACGTAATGCGCTTATGTACACCCGCGTATTACGTTTAGCGACTAAAGATGCGCTAACAGGCTTAAATAACCGTAGTCAATTTAATGACAGCTTGGCACAAAAGCTAGAACGTTGCCGCCGTCAACATCGCCCATTTAGCTTAATGTTGCTTGATTTAGATAACTTTAAACAAGTAAACGATAACTTTGGTCATAAAATTGGCGATGATGTGCTGCAAGAATTTGCCAATGTATTACGCAGTAGTGTTCGCGGTACCGACTCAATTTTCCGCTTTGGTGGAGATGAGTTTGCATTGCTAATTGACGATCCTGAATTTACCACTAATAAAGTGATTGCCGATCGCATTATGAGCTTAGTTGCTAGCTCAGGATTGATGGCTCAATATGATGTTACATCAAGTATTGGTTATACACTCGCCAATAACCAAGACTGCGAAAACGAAGTGTTTGCCCGTGCTGACAAGGGCCTTTATAAGGCAAAAGCAGCAGGAAGAAACTGCGCAAGAGCTTACTAATTGAGTAAAAGCCTAGCATCCCCCGCTAGGCTTTTTTGTTTATAAGTTTATAACCAAATAATACTAACCAAAAACCAGCGAAGAAGCCGCTTAATAAGTAAAGCAAGGCAGCCATGGTGGTAAGGGGCGATACCATCACTAATGCCAGCGGCGTAAGCACGCCCAATATAAAGAAAATACCGCCTTTGCCTGACCAGTAACCTAGCAGCAATAATGAGCATACTAGGCCGCCAGCTAGCGCATAAAAAAGTGTATTTATTGTCAGCTCTGTATAAGCAAAACCAGCAATTACAGCCACTAGCACCGACAACGCAAAGCCAAGTGGTGCTTTATTAACTAGTGATAAACCAACATGAGGTTGTTCACTCATAGAGTGTCTCCCAAAGAATTCCATCTTCAACACTGTGCTGTTCACTAACAAAGTAGCCAACAACTTGCACAAGTTGATCGTTATAAAAAATTAGTGGTGTCTGCGCACGTAACCAAGGAGCTACTTTGGCATCTTTAAACCAATGTTTTAAGGTGTTTGAGCCGGGTTTATATAAAGGTTTGATACGTGCTTGTGGCTTATTAAACTCAACCCTTACTTGCTCATCCTGCTTTGGTTTTCTAATGCCCTTGCCCGCTTTCACTATTAGTTTTCGGCCATCTGTCAGTTCAATGCCCTGCAAAGTTATATCCATCGCCTCAGGTATTGCCTGCTCCTTCACAAAGTACCAATGCTGCTGATGCCGACGAACATCACCGCTTTGCAAACAAATTTTTAGCTGGGCATCGGCTTTTGCCGTTAAACCTTGCTCAATAATTTGCTGTAGCTGATTCTCAGAAGGTAGTTGATGGGTAAACTGGTTTAGCCACGCACGGACAAGGTTTGCTTGTCTGGGCTGGCTAAAGGGCGAAATTGCCTGACAACTTAAGCCACCCTGCGAATTTTGGCAATGCGCAAGGTCACTTTGCGTATATTCATCGAGCAGTGATTGCTGTTGCTGTAAAAGCCGAATACTGCGCGCTGCGCTTTTTTCAAACCCTTGAAAACGCTTCGTTAAAATAGGCAGAACCTGATGACGTAAAAAATTGCGGTCAAAGCGCTCATCAACATTTGAATCATCGGTGATATGAGTAATAGCAAATTCATCGGCAAATTGTTCAATTTGCTCACGAGTGATATTAATCAGCGGTCTAAAACATACTCGCCCAGACGCTAACAATCGCGTTTGTGGCATCGATGCTAAACCCTGCAAGCCAGAGCCACGCTTTAGACGAAGTAAGAAGGTCTCAAGTTGATCATTTAAGTGCTGACCAAGCAGTATTACACTACCTAACATACAGTTTCGTCGAGTGCTTGGTACCGAGCCTCTCTTGCTTGTGCCTCAAGTGATGTACGCGAGCGCTGATGAATTTCAACCAGCACAGCTTTAAATGCCACGTCGAACTCTTCACATAGCGATTGGCAAAACCCTTGCCACTCATCAGCATACTTGCTCAAACCATGATTAACATACACAGCTTCAATTTTAAGTTCAGAGTGCTGCTGTTGAGCTTGCTTCATTAAATGTAACAACACAACCGAATCTACACCGCCAGATAAGGCAACGCTAAAGCAAGTTTGCTGAGCGTTCAGCAAAGGCTGCAATTGTGCTAAAAAATGGTGGTATAAATCTGATGTTTGCATTAAAAACCAATGAGTATACAAGCGTCTGTGTTATCGGCATTATAAAACAAAAAAAGCCGCAAAAGCGGCTTTTTTCAATTTTAAGCTGTGTTTAGCAATAGCCAAACGACATTAAACGTTTGTAACGCTGATCAAGCATTTCATCTAGTGAAAGGCCTTGTAAGTCAGCTAGGTCACGCTTAAGTTGGTTTTTAAGGTTACGCGCCATCGCATCGTAATTACGATGTGCACCACCTAGCGGCTCATCAATGACGTTGTTAATTAAATCAAGCTCTTTAACACGTGCAGCTGTTACACCCATGGCTTCTGCAGCTAATGGTGCCTTGTCTGCACTTTTCCATAAGATTGATGCACAACCTTCTGGCGAAATTACAGAGTAAGTGCTGTATTGCAACATGTTAACGCGGTCGCCCACACCAATAGCTAATGCACCACCAGAACCACCTTCACCGATAACAGTACAAATAGTGGGTACTTTTAACGCAGCCATAACTTTAAGGTTACGCGCAATTGCTTCACTTTGACCACGCTCTTCAGCGCCAACACCTGGGTATGCACCTGGGGTGTCGATAAATGTCATGATTGGCATTTTGAAACGCTCAGCCATTTCCATTAAGCGTAATGCTTTACGGTAACCTTCTGGCTTTGGCATACCAAAGTTGCGTTTAATTTTTTCAGCCGTGTCACGCCCTTTTTGTTGGCCAATAACCATCACTGGTTGACCTTCAAAACGTGCAACACCACCTAAAATAGCTGGGTCGTTAGCAAAAGTACGGTCGCCTGCTAGTTCGTCAAATTCCGTGAAAATGCGCTCGATGTAATCACGAGTATAAGGACGCAACGGATGACGGGCTAACTGAGAAACCTGCCAAGCACCTAATTCAGAGAAAATTTTCTCTTTCATTTCAGCACTTTTCTCTTTTAATCGACTGACTTCCTCTTCTAATCCAAGGTCTAATTCGCCAGCGCGGCTTACATTTTGTAATTCTTCAATTTTTGCTTCTAATTCAGCGATTGGAAGCTCAAAATCAAGATAATTGAGGCTCATGCTCTAAACTACCTAATTAGTTAAATTCTAGTTCTACATCTTGCGCCGCCATCAGCGATAACTTGTGAATTAAGTCATCACTCGGCGTAACACACCATTCGGTTCCTAAAGTAATCTCAGCCAACGCATCCGGACGTTGATAGAATACTTTAATAGGACAAGTACCAAACTTATAAGGTTCCAGCACTTTTTGTAAATTATCGAAGAAGTTCGCCTCGATCTGCACCATATTCAAGGTCATTTTAATCGCTTTTATACGTTTTTCTCGCGCCTGTGCGATGGTGCATATGTCTCTAGCGGTCATTGTAATGCCACCAGAGAAGTTATCAAAGCTGACCTGTCCAGATATTACCAAGATATTGTTTACTTGCAGCAAATCTTGGTACATTTCAAACT
The DNA here is from genome assembly GCF_021532515.1 of Pseudoalteromonas sp. PAST1. Taxonomy (NCBI): domain Bacteria; kingdom Pseudomonadati; phylum Pseudomonadota; class Gammaproteobacteria; order Alteromonadales; family Pseudoalteromonadaceae; genus Pseudoalteromonas; species Pseudoalteromonas sp. PAST1. Next base: position 10,410 of record NZ_JAKGBH010000031.1, read on the forward strand.
GTTCTGGGAATAAGCGTACATCAATACGGGCACTCTTGTCATCTAAAGTTACAAGACCCCATCGATTTCCCTTTTTGTTTATCAAGGTACGAGCTGAGATCACTAAGCCTGCAGCCGTTGACTGGACATCGCGGTTAGTGGGTTGTAAATCGACCAGCCTTCCTGATGTATAATGCTTTAACTCTTTACGATACTGATTAATTGGGTGACCAGTTAAATACAGACCTAAAGTTTCTTTCTCACCGTCTAGCCACTCATTGTCGGTTAAATCTGTGGCTTTAATAAATGCTTGTTCAACTTCATCTGGCTCTGTAGCAAGTAAACCGAATAAATCGGCCTGCCCTAGTGACTCAGCCTTATGATGCTGATCGGCCGCCCGCATGGCATCTTTTAAGCTTGCGAGTAAGGTTGCACGGCCAGGCTGGGTTTTATCTGGGCCAAGTTGATCGAGCGCTCCGGCATAAATAAGCTTTTCAACAACACGCTTGTTTAAACGCTTTAAGTCAACACGGGCACAAAAATCAAATAAGTCCTTAAACGGGCCACCTTCGCTACGAGCTTCTAAAATAGCTTCAACCGGTGCCTCACCAACCCCTTTAATGGCACCAATACCGTAAACAATTTCACCTTGTAGATTAACCGTAAACTTGTACTCACCGGCATTGACATCTGGCGGTAACAAGGTCAGTTTCATGTTTTCACATTCATCTACCAAGGTAACAATTTTATCGGTGTTATCCATATCTGCCGACATTACCGCAGCCATAAACTCTGCTGGGTAGTGGGTTTTCATCCACAGCGTTTGGTACGATACTAAGGCATAAGCAGCTGAGTGAGATTTATTGAAGCCATAACCTGCGAACTTCTCTACCAAGTCGAAGATTTTCATTGCAAGTTCGCCGTCAACTCCGTTTTTAACAGCGCCTTCTTCGAAGGTTGAACGTTGCTTTGCCATCTCCTCAGGCTTTTTCTTACCCATCGCACGACGCAGCATATCAGCGCCACCTAGCGTATAACCAGCCAGTACCTGGGCAATTTGCATTACTTGTTCTTGATAAAGAATGATACCGTAGGTTGGCTCAAGGATTGGTTGCAAGCTATCGTGTTGCCACTGCGCATCTGGGTAAGATAACTCTTCGCGGCCATGCTTACGGTCGATAAAGTTATCTACCATGCCTGATTGCAATGGACCAGGGCGAAATAGTGCTACCAGTGCGATCATATCTTCGAAGCAGTCGGGCTTTAGACGACGAATAAGGTCTTTCATACCACGAGATTCGAGCTGGAATACCGCGGTGGTTTCGGCGCGTAGCAGTAACTCAATACTTGGCTTATCATCAAGTGGAATAGCGTTGATATCAACGGGCTTTTTACCCTCACGAGCTAAGCGCTCGTTAGTCATATCAAGTGCCCACTGCAAGATGGTAAGTGTTCTAAGACCTAAGAAGTCAAACTTTACTAAACCCGCCGTCTCGACGTCGTTTTTATCAAATTGTGTTACCGGGAATTTACCCTCATCATCACAATAAAGAGCGGCAAAGTCAGTGATTGTGGTGGGTGATATTACAACACCACCAGCGTGCTTACCGGCGTTACGTGTACAGCCTTCAAGGATGCGACACATATCAATAAGCTCTTTGACCTCTTCATCACCGTCGTAGGCTTCTTGTAAACGCGGCTCAACATCAAACGCTTTAGCCAAGGTCATGCCCGGATCGCCCGGTACTAGTTTAGAAATACGATCAACAAAGCCGTAAGGGTGACCAAGTACACGGCCTACGTCACGGATAACCGCTTTTGCAGCCATGGTACCAAAGGTAATGATCTGAGATACCGCGTCACGACCATAAAGTGCCGCTACGTGATCAATTACCTCATCACGCCTATCCATACAGAAATCGACGTCGAAATCGGGCATTGAGATACGTTCTGGGTTCAAGAAACGTTCGAATAGTAAGTCAAATTCGAGTGGATCGAGGTCGGTGATCTTCAGTGCATAAGCAACCAATGAACCTGCACCAGAACCACGCCCTGGACCTACCGGAATATTGTTATCTTTACTCCACTGAATGAACTCCATTACGATCAAGAAGTAACCTGGGAAACCCATTTGGTTGATTACGTCGAGCTCTATTTTCAGACGCTCATCATACTCGCCACGTTTTTCTTTTCGCTCTTGCTCATCTGGGAATAAAAACTGTAAACGCTCTTCAAGACCATCTTCAGAGACCTTAACCAAGAAGTCTTCAATTTTTAGCGAACCGGTTGGGTAATCTGGTAAGAAGTAAGTCCCGAGCTGCACGGTCACATTACAGCGCTTAGCAATTTCAACAGTGTTTTCTAGCGCTTCAGGAATATCGCTAAATAGCTCAGCCATTTGCTCAGCCGTTTTAAGGTATTGCTGCTCAGAAAAACGTTTTGGTCTACGTTTATCTTCTAAGGTGTAACCGTCATGGATTGCAACGCGGATTTCATGGGCTTCAAAGTTTTCTGGCTTTAAAAATACTACTTCGTTAGTTGCCACTACAGGTAACTGCTCTTTTGCGGCAAGCTCAACAGCTAGGTGTAAATAGTCTTCTTCTAAAGCACGTTCCGTACGAATAAGCTCAATGTAATAATGATCGCTAAAATGTTGCTTATAAAAGCTAACGACCGATTCTATAAGCCCAGGGTTACCTTTTAATAATGCTTTACCTAAGTCGCCATCTTTAGCGCCAGATAATAAAATTAGGCCACTTTTGTGCTCCACCAGCCATTCACGGTCAACCACAGGCCGATGAAATAAATGTCCGCGTTGGTACGCTTTAGAGATCAATAAGGTGAGGTTTTTATAGCCTTCGTTATCTTTCGCTAAGATGGTAATTCGGCTAGGTTCATCTTCAAATTCAGGGCTTCTGAGCCAAAAATCTGCGCCGACAATAGGCTTAATCCCAGCGCCATGGGCAGCACCATAAAAACGCACCAAACCACATAAGTTCATCTGATCTGTGATAGCCAACGCAGGCATTTGCAGCTCTTCTGCTTTAGCGACAATTGGCTTAGTTTTAGCGAGGCCATCCACCATTGAGAAATCTGAGTGAACACGTAAGTGAACAAATTGCGGCGCAGGCATTACAGTTGCTCTCCTTTTAACGCCAAAATGCGCTGAACAGGTTTAAAGCTCTTACGATGCTCTGCAATTGCCCCGTATTGTTCGAGTGCCGCAAAGTGCGCTTTAGTTGGATAGCCCTTATGACCTGCAAAGCCATAGTTAGGATAACGCTTATCAAGCTCAATCATTTCTTCGTCACGGGCAACTTTCGCTAAAATAGAAGCCGCTGAAATCTCTTCGACTAGGCTATCGCCTTTTACTACCGCCTGTGCTGGCACAGTTAATTGACTAGGCACACGGTTACCATCAATAAAAACAAACTCTGGCTTTACACTTAAGCCTTCAACCGCGCGACTCATCGCGAGCATGGTGGCATGTAAAATATTTAGCTCATCAATCTCAGTTGGGCTACAACGCCCAATGGCATAGCACAGGGCTTTTTCTTTTATTTCTGACGCTAATAATTGACGTTTTTTGTCTGATAACTTTTTAGAATCGGCTAACCCGGCAATGGGTTTATTTGGGTCCAGTATTACCGCAGCAGTTACAACATCACCGACCAATGGACCACGGCCAACTTCATCTACACCAGCAATATAATTAACATTCGGTCGTTCAATTTGCATTTAGTAACTCCGCGACTGCTGCTGCAGCTTGTTCATTGGCATTTAATCTAATGTTTTTATGTATGGCTAAAAAGCGCGCCTTTAGTTCGCTGTTATCGGTATTAAGCATAGGAGTTAGCGCAGCCGATAGGTTTTCAACATTACACTCAGTTTGTAGGTACTCTGGGACGAGTTCTTCATCGGCTAATAAATTAGGCAACGAGAAATACTTAATGTTAAACGTGAATAAGGTTTTGAAAATCCAGTAACTCAATGGCTTAATTTTATAACCCACAACCATCGGCTTTTTATACAGCATACCTTCAAGTGTTGCGGTTCCTGAGGCAAGCAAAATGGCATCAGCGGCTTGCATTGCAAGATTTGACTGACCATCCAATAATTGCAGTTTTAGATCAGGGGCTGTTTTTTCTAAAATCTCACAAAACTGTGCTTTTCGTTTTTCATTGACTAACGGCACCACAATTTTAAGATCAGGATTTTGCGCTTGTAATTTCGCCGCTGTTTCAATGTAAGTTTCGCTTAAAAGACCTACTTCAGAACCTCGACTACCAGGTAGTAATGCAAGCACTTTATCAGTTTGTGCCAATCCAAGTTGATTACGAGCCTCGGTTTGGTCGTGCTCAAGAGCAATATCATCAGCCAGAGTATGACCCACAAACGTACAAGGTACATCGTGCTTATCATAAAAGGCTTTTTCGAACGGCAATAATGCCAACACTAAGTTAGTGGCGGCACTGATTTTATGAATGCGTTTTTCGCGCCACGCCCACACTGACGGGCTAACATATTGTACTGTTTTAATACCCGCCTCTTTTAGCGGCTTTTCAACACGTAAGTTAAAGTCAGGGGCATCTATACCAATAAATACATCTGGTGGGTTATCGATAAAATGCTGCACCAATTGTTTGCGTATTTTTAGTAGGCGCGGTAATCGGCCAAGTACTTCAACTAAGCCCATTACAGATAATTCGTCCATATCGAATAATGTTTTACAGCCAGCCGCTTGCATACGCGGGCCTGCAATCCCCTCAAATATGGCATCTGGAAAACGGCGTTTAAGTGCTTTTACTAGCCCTTCACCTAAAATATCACCTGATAACTCACCTGCCACCAAGGCAATACGTAACGGCTTTGTTTGTTCTTTCATTCGTTGATAATTCGCAACTTTTGGCACTAATAAAAATGAGTTTACCGTGTTTTAGCAGTCGGATAAATGTCACACGAGTAATTAATACTAGAATTTAAATAAGTGCTTATTCATTAACCTAGGTAACCAGCTAAGAAAGTAAACAATTAATTTTTTAGCCGAGAGAATACCTATAAGTGAGTAATCTTTTTGTTCTATAAAAACTGGCTAAAAGTTTTTGATAAGGTAATTAATCGATTGAAAAGTTAGGCTTTAATCTCTAGTCTGTAGAAATGATGAACAATTATTTAATCTTATTTTCTTATTTTTCTATTGACTAAAATGGATACAAGGTTAATATTCACAAAGTTTCAATAATTACTGAAACTTTAAAACCAATAATTTGTCGTGTCTACCGCACTCGCTAACAAGGAGCTAAACAATGATAGATGAAACATTTGTGGATCTATCGCGATTGCAGTTTGCAATCACTGCCCTCTTTCACTTCCTATTTGTTCCCCTTACTTTAGGTATGACGTGGATTTTGGTGATCATGGAATCCGTTTACGTGATGACTGGTCGCGAAATTTATCGTGATATGACTAAATTCTGGGGTAAGTTATTTGGTATTAACTTTGCGATTGGTGTGGCGACAGGTCTAACCATGGAGTTCGAGTTTGGTACCAACTGGTCTTACTACTCTCACTATGTGGGCGATATTTTTGGCGCACCGCTAGCGATTGAAGGCTTAATGGCATTCTTTTTAGAGTCAACCTTTGTCGGTATGTTCTTTTTAGGTTGGGAGCGACTAACAAAACGTCAGCATTTAGCTGCAACTTTCCTTATGGCTCTAGGTACTAACCTATCAGCTTTATGGATTTTGATTGCCAATGGTTGGATGCAAAACCCTGTAGGGGCTGAGTTTAATTATCAAACCATGCGCATGGAAATGACCAGCTTTGCTGAACTGGTATTCAATCCCGTCGCACAAGTTAAGTTTATTCATACCGTTTCGGCAGGGTATGTTGCAGCATCTATGTTTGTACTGGGCATTAGTAGCTGGTACATCCTAAAAGGTCGCGATCTTGCTTTTGCTAAACGCTCGTTTTCGGTTGCTTCTGGGTTTGGTTTAGCGTCTATCCTTTGTGTTATTTTACTTGGTGATGAATCTGGCTACGAAGTTGGCGAGGTACAAAAAGTTAAACTCGCAACCATTGAAGCTGAGTGGCACACCGAAGAAGCCCCTGCTGCATTCACTCTGGTCGGTATTCCTGATTCAGAAGAGCAAGTCACCCACGCTGCTGTTAAAATACCTTATGCACTGGGCATTATTGCTACTCGCTCTATTGATGAACAGGTAACGGGTATTAAAGATCTAGAAAAGCAACACGAAGTACGAATTCGTAATGGCATGGTTGCATACGAATACTTAGAGAAGCTTCGAGGTGGTGAAGACACTCCAGAAAACATTGCAAAATTCGATAGCTTAAAAGACGACCTTGGCTATGGTTTACTACTAAAACGCTATACGCCTAACGTGGTAGATGCCACAGAAGAGCACATTCAAAAAGCAGTGAAAGATTCGTTTCCTAAAGTTGGCCCTATGTTTTGGTCCTTCAGAATTATGGTCGGTTGCGGTGTGATCATGCTAGGCGTATTCGTGCTTGCATTTTATTACAACGCGCACCGCATTATTGAGCAAAAGCGCTGGTTATTATGGGCTGCGGTATGGAGTATTCCACTGCCGTGGATTGCCATTGAATTTGGTTGGATTGTTGCTGAATATGGCCGCCAACCATGGGCTATTTCAGAGATTCTACCAACCTTCTTGGCAACCTCATCTCTGACGGTAAACGATTTACTTATCAGCATTACTGGCTTCATTATCTTTTACACAGGGCTTGCTGCTGTAGAAGGCTGGTTAATGCTGCGCTTTATTAAACAAGGTCCAAGCTCGCTTCATACTGGTAAATATCACCATGAACTTGCTAAAGCAGATTCACTTGCAAGCCAAGGAGCTCAGTCATGATTTTTGATTACGAAACACTAAAACTAATCTGGTGGCTGTTAATTGGTGTATTACTGATTGGCTTTGCAGTGACCGATGGTATGGACATGGGTGTGGCAATTTTGCTTCGCCTAGTTGGTAAAACCGATGTGGAGCGCCGTACTGTAATTAACACCATAGGTGCTCACTGGGATGGTAACCAAGTTTGGTTCATCACCGCTGGGGGTGCACTATTTGCGGCTTGGCCTATGGTATACGCGGCCGCGTTCTCTGGCTTTTACTTTGCTATGATGCTGGTGTTATTTGCGTTATTTTTCAGACCGCTTGGTTTTGATTACCGCTCAAAAATAGACTCACCACGCTGGCGAAACAACTGGGATTGGGGCTTATTTGCAGGCAGTTTTATTCCTGCTTTAGTATTTGGTGTGGCATTTGGTAACTTATTACTGGGCGTGCCTTATCATATCGACGACCTACTGCGTGTCAGTTATCAAGGTTCATTCTTTGCGTTATTAAACCCATTTGCCATTGTTGTTGGCTTAGTAAGCGTACTGATGTTGGTTGGTCATGCAGGAATGTGGCTACAACTTCGTACGGATGCAGAGGTTGCAAAACGCTCAGCACAATACGGTCAATATGCGCTGATGGCGTTTATTGTGTTGTTTGCCTTGGCAGGTGTGTGGGTATCGCAAATTGACGGTTATAAAATCGTTAGCATGGGCGATACTCAAGGCTTTGCAAACCCGCTTGGTAAAACAGTCACGCAGGCACCAGGTGCATGGCTTGATAACTATACAAAAATGCCATTAACCATGCTGTTCCCTGCCCTTGCATTCGTGATGGCGGCACTGGCGATTGTGTTATCTAAATTACAAAAACCGGCAATGGCATTGGCAGCGTCAAGCCTAATGCTTGCAGGCGTAATTTTAACTGCGGGTATGTCAATGTTCCCGTTCATTATGCCTTCGAGTAACAACCCAAATATTAGTTTAACTATGTGGGATGCGGTTTCGAGCCATATGACTCTCAACGTGATGTTTATTGCAGCGGTTATTTTTGTACCACTTATCCTTATTTACACAACGTGGTGCTATGTGAAGATGTGGCGCAAAGTAACCATTAGTGAAATCGAAAACAACACGCACGGTAGCTACTAAGGAGATTTAATTATGTGGTATTTTGCCTGGATTTTAGGTGTTCTATTAGCCTGTACCCTTGGGGTGATCAACGTAATGTGGTACGAATTTCACCAACATAAAGATTCGATTGCTGATGATGAGCTAGAGCTTTACGCGAGACTCAAAAACACCGATGACAACTAAACCCCGACCAAATCGCGCGCAGCAACAAACGCTGCGCGCTTTTTTAAAGCAATATAGTCAGTCCGCTTCAGGGCTTCTTAAATTAAGCATTAGTTTGGGCACACTCAACGCCCTATTAATGATTGCCTCTTGTTATCTTCTTGCAAACGCGGCTCATCAAGTCATGTTTGAACAAGCAAACTTGCAAGCCGTAAGCCCATTATTATGGCCGCTGGCTGGGCTAATTTTAGTTCGTGCTTTGTTGGTTGCCCTAAGTGAACGCGTAAGTAACCGCGCCGCGTTAAAAATAAAAAACGTGATGCGAAATACATTGCTAGAAAAGCTCAGCAAACTTGGGCCAGCCTACAGTGAACAAAAAGGTCATGGCGCAACACTTAACACCTTACATAATGGGGTTGAAGCACTGCATCAATATTACGCTAATTACATTCCAAGTGTGGCTTATAGTGCGCTTATTCCAATAGCGATATTAGTGGTGATTTTTCCAACCGATTACAAAGCAGGCCTCATATTCCTTTTAACAGCCCCGCTTATCCCCTTTTTTATGATTTTAGTGGGCCATAAAGCGGAGCAGTTAAACCAAGATCGCTGGCAACAACTTGCGGTACTTGGTAATTACTTTTTTGACCGATTACAAGGCCTGACTCAACTCAAGCTCTTTAATGCAACCAAGCGTGAGCTAAATAGCATCAGTCAGATTTCTGATGATTATCGTGGAGCAACCATGGGTGTATTGAAAGTCGCCTTTTTATCGTCTTTCGCCCTTGAGTTTTTAGCCACCATTAGTGTGGCACTTGTTGCCGTGATCATTGGCTTTAGATTATTTTTTGGTACCCTCGATTTTGCCACTGGATTTGTGGTGTTACTACTGGCCCCTGAGTTTTACTTACCACTTCGACAAATGGGCACTCATTATCACGCAAAACTTGAAGGGATCAGTGCCGCTGCTGATATGGTCGACATAATCAATCAAAGCGACTCAGATGAACATGTAGGGTCATCTAAACTTGAGTTACCAATAAAGCATATACAGCTGAATGCGCTTACCTTTCATTACCCTGAAACAAACGAAGGGGTAACTGATATCAACTTAACCCTGCCAAGCTCAGGCTTAATTGCCTTTGTGGGTGAAAGTGGCTCGGGTAAAAGTACCTTGTTTGATTGCCTATTGGGTTTTCATCATCAGGCCAATAATGCCATTAGCATTAACGAGCAACCACTGAGTGATACTGCATTAGCTGATTGGCAAGCACAGCTGGCGTGGATCCCACAGCAAGCCACGTTATTTTATCGGAGCGTTGCAGAGAACCTGCGTTTAGCTAAACCCGATGCAAGCCAAGCAGAGCTCGATGAAGCAGCAAGTAAAGCTGGCGCACTTGAGTTTATTACTGCACTACCTGATGGCTTTGATACCTTGCTCGGTGAGCAAGGAGAAGGCCTCTCTGGTGGGCAAAAACAACGTATTGCCCTTGCTCGTGCATTTTTGAAGAATGCCCCTGTGCTAATGCTAGATGAGCCTACCGCTCACTTAGACAGCCAAACCGAGCATTTAATCAATCAAGCGATCCGCGAGTATGCAAAAGATCACTTAGTGCTGGTTATTGCTCACCGACTGAATACGGTTAAACACGCCGATAAGATTTACGTTATGCAACAAGGTCACATTGTTGAATCTGGTCAGTACCAGCAACTGACTGAGCAAGCTGGCCTATTTGCTAAACTGGTAAGCCAAGGTGACGCCCATGCATAACTTTATACGTCTATTAAAACTGTGCAAACCTCATACTGGCATGCTGCTTTTAGGGGCTTTTTTAGCAAGCTTAACGGTACTTGCTAATGTAGGCTTGCTCGCTATATCGGGGTGGTTTTTAGCAGCCATGGCAGCGGCGGGCATTGCTGGTGTGCAGATGAATTACTTTACCCCAGCTGGAGTGATCCGCTTTTTAGCTATCGTGCGCACAGCGTCTCGTTACGGTGAGCGGATGATAACTCATAATGCTACCTTTTTATTACTGAGCGAAATTCGCGTAAACATGTTCAAGACTTTGAGCCAACTGAACAACGTTGACTTAGCAATGAGTCGTAGTAGCGATTTATTTAACCGGCTACAGAATGATGTCGATGCGCTGGATAAGTTTTACCTAAATGTACTGCTGCCTATTATTGTCGCCCTTTTCAGCATTCCTATAGTAATGGCCTTCATGGCCATGTATAAAGCTGACGTTGCATTAGTGTGCTTTACTTCACTGATAATTATTGGCGTACTGCTTCCCACATTGTTAAGCCATAAGCTTCACCAACAAGCGGATAACGAAACCCAGCTCTCAGCCGAGTTAAGATCTGAACTTGCCGATACGTTATCAGGTGCTAGAGAGCTTGCTGTCTATCAAGCACATGCGGCGCAATTAGCGCATTGTGATTCACTCAGTAAACAATACAACAGCCAGCTCTACAATCGTCACAAGGCCATAGCAAATAGTAATGGCTTAAACACTTTGGTGATACAACTCACCATGCTAGCAAGTGTATTTATGATAATTCCACTGGTTGCAATAGGGACTATGAAAAACGTTGAACTGGCGATGCTCGCGTTATTTGTATTAGCAAACTTTGAAACCGTGCTCACTCTGCCTACGGCATTTATTGAATTGCCGCTTACTTTAAGTGCCGCAAAGCGACTGTTTGATCTTGAAGATAAACACAACAGCTTAGCCGAAAAGCCAAACAACTTAGATGATCAGCTAGCAAACCAATTAGCTGACAAATCAGGGCTTGGTCTTGAGCTAAGCGAGGTCAATTACCAATACTTGGGGGCAAAAAGTAAAGCCCTTAGAAATATCAATTTTGCGATTACACCCGGCAGTAAAGTTGCCCTAGTCGGTGCCAGTGGCAGTGGAAAAACCACTCTAGTTAACTTACTCACTGGCCTTTGGCCGTTGCAATCAGGCTCATTAAAGCTCACCACCAAGCAAGATAACTTTGAACTTGAAAGCTTGAGCACTGCAACACGCTTTAAGCAGCTAACGATAGTTGCCCAGCAGCATCATATTTTTGATGGCACGCTACGTGAAAATCTACGCTATGCAGCTTTTGATGCGACAGATGAGATGCTTATTGAAGCCTGTGAAAACGCTGAACTTGGCTATTGGCTTAAGAACTTAAAAGCCGGCCTTAATACCCGCTTAGGAACCGCAGGCAGAAAGCTTTCTCATGGTCAGTCACGTCGTATTGCCATAGCTCAAGCCCTATTAAGGCAAGGTAATTTAATCATTCTTGATGAGCCAACAGAGAGTCTAGATAACCACACTAAGCAAAACTTGCTGACTACACTTGAGAAAATATGGGCAGATAAAACCATGTTGACCATTACCCACGACCCAGCAATGCTAAGTCGTGTTGATAAGGTTATTTGGTTAGAACAAGGACAAGTAAGAGCCTTTGCAAGTCATGCTGAATTGATGGCTAATGAAGCCGACTACGTAGAGCTTATTACCCGTTTTTAATCGAGCTGCTCAACAGTAACATCAATCACACCTTGCTTGACTGAGGCAATTTGTGAAAACGCCTTTTTTGATAAATCGATAATACGACCGCGGATAAATGGGCCGCGGTCATTAATGGTAACAATCACACTTTTATTGTTACTAATATTGGTGACCCTCACTCTGCTGCCAAAGCCAAGCGTTTGATGAGCCGCGCTCCATGCCTGTTGATTAAACACCTCACCACTTGCTGTCATTCGGCCATGATATTTATCAGCGTAATAACTGGCTTTGCCTTTTTCTATTGCTCCTTTTGATACTGAAGGCGCACTACTACAACCACTTATTATTAAGCTTAACAATGCAAAGATGATGAGTTTATTCATATTACTAGATCCTTTTTTGTCGTGAAGATAACAAGCACTGACTTAGCAAAACCTGAACTATAAAAACAAAAAAGCCACCTTAAGGTGGCTTTTAGTAATTAGCTTTTGATTAGCGAATAATTCCGCGCTCAGAGCTTTTCACGAAGTCTATCATCAACTGAACAGCTGGATACTTCGCAGCATCTTCACTTAGCTCAGCGATTGCTTCTTCAACACCTAAGCTCTTACGGTAAAGCGTTTTATATGCACGGCGTGTTGCCATGATTTCATCGCTTTCAAAACCACGGCGTTTCATGCCTTCAGTATTGATTGCTACAGGGCCTGCCGGCGTGCCAATGGTCGTTACAAATGGTGGCACATCTTTATTAACACCTGAGTACATACCAACAAAGGCATGTGAACCAATTTTACAGAACTGGTGAACACCTGAATTACCAGCAAGGATCACCCAGTCACCTACGTGTACGTGGCCAGCAACAGAGGCATTATTAGCAAAAATAACGTTATCGCCCACTACTGCATCATGCGCAACGTGTGTGTAAGCCATAAATAAGTTGTTGCTACCAATTTTTGTTACACCTTGGTCTTGAATCGTACCACGGTGAATGGTCGCACACTCACGGATCACGTTGTTGTCACCAATGATCAAGGTTGTAGGCTCATTCGCGTACTTTTTGTCTTGGCACGCTTCACCGACCGAAGCAAATTGGAAAATATGGTTACCAGAACCAATCGTCGATGGGCCTTTTACAACCACATGAGATTCGATGATACAGTTATCACCAATAGTTACATCGTTACCGATGTAGCTATAAGGGCCAACTGATACGTTATTTCCAAGTTTTGCACCTGGTTCGATTATCGCCGTAGGATGGATCACTATTAAAACTCTCTTCTCGCACACATGATTTCGGCAGTACACACTACTTTGCCGTCAACTTTTGCTTCTGCTGCAAACTTCCATATATTGCGGCGCTCTTTTAAAAACTCTACATGTAAATGCATAGTATCGCCAGGTAATACTGGCTGTTTAAATCGCGCATTATCAATCGCAGCGAATAAATATAGTTCGTTATCGCTACGATTTTCAACTGTCTTAAAGCCAAGTAAGCCAGTTGCTTGGGCCATTGCTTCTAAAATCAACACACCTGGAAAGATAGGTTGATTAGGAAAATGACCCGTAAAAATAGGTTCGTTCACTGTTACATTTTTAATCGCATGTAACGACTCGCCTGGCGTGTAATCTAGAACACGGTCAACAAGTAGCATCGGGTAACGATGCGGAAGTAAACTTAAAATATCTTGGATATCAAGACTATTTAATTCATTTGCCAAAATAGCATCCTTATTTGTCTTCAATATTGAGTGACTTAGTCAGTGACTCAAGAGCTTTAATGCGGTCTTTCATATCGCCAAGATTGCGGATGTGGGCAATACTTCGGCGCCATTCTTTGTTAGTTTGATGAGGTAATCCTGATGAATAGATTCCAGGCTCTGTGATTGCTTTCGTCACCATACTCATGCCGGTGATTATAGCACCATCGCATACGCTAAGGTGACCATTAATTGCAACCATACCACCAATCTGACAATTCCTACCGATCTCGACGCTTCCGGCAAAAACCGTGCAACCGGCAACCGCTGTGCCTGAGCCGATCTCGACATTATGCGCTATTTGACATTGATTATCGATAATTACATTACTATGGATGATCGTATCGTCTAATGCACCACGGTCAATCGTAGTAGACGCGCCTACCTCAACCTTATCACCGATGATTACTCGGCCAAGTTGCGGTATTTTCACCCATTCCCCACGCTCATTAGCGTAACCAAAACCATCGCTGCCCACGACTGTATTCGCTTGGAATAAACAGTCGCAGCCAATCTCAACTTCATGGTAAATGCTTACATTTGCCCAAAGCTTAGTGCTTTGACCAATTTTTGCATGCTCACCAATGAAACAGTTTGGACCAATCTGCACATTGTCAGCAATAACAGCACCCGCTTCAATCACCACATTGGCGGCGATCGCGACATTATTACCAATCGAAGCTGAATCATGAATGACTGCACTAGGGTGAATACCCGTCACTGCTGAGCGCGGTGTGGTGTCCATTAGCTGAGCAAGCTTGGCGTAACAAACATAAGGGTTAGCAACAATGAGCTTATTACCCGAAAAGTACTCAGCGTCTGCTGATGATAAAATCACCGCACTTGCTTGAGTATCATCTAATTGCGAGCGATATTTCTTGTTCGCTAAAAATGCAATATGCCCATGTTGGGCATTTGCAAGTGTAGATATTTTTTTAATCTCTGTAGCGCCGTCACCTTGAAGGTCAGCGCCCAGAAGATCCGCTATCTGCGAAAGCGTGTAGTTTTGCATATATGATTTCTATTGCTTACTTACTTTTTCAACAACTTTGCTTGATAAGTCATCGACAGTTTTAGGGTTAACATAAATCGTTGTTTCTTTAACTTTAACTTCATCGAATTTGCCAGCTTTCGCTACTTCTTCGATTGCATCTAAGATTAGCTTTTGAACTTTAGCTAGCTCTTGGTTTTGACGCATTTTGATTTCTTGCTCTAAAGGACGACCTTTTTCAGCAAGTTGTTGCTGCATACCTTGAATCTTAGTACGTAATTCTTCTTTTTGCTTGTCGCTCATCGTTGTCGCTTCACGCTTGAACTTTTCAGCTTCAAAACGAATATCACCTTGAAGTTTTTCTAGCTCTTGACGACGCTCAGAGAATTCAGCTTCTAAAGTTTGCTCTACTTTCGCCATTTGTGGGATTTGTTTGTAGATTTCTTGCATATCAACAATACCTACTTTGTGGGCAAATGCGTTAGTAGATAGGCCCATAGATAAAGTAGCAAGTAGTGCAAAAGCTGTTGATTTAATTGATTTATTCACGAAAAAACTCCTTTAGAATGTATTACTAATGTTAAAGCTGATGGTCTTCGTATCGTCATCTTCTTCTTTTTGCAATGGATACGCAAAACTGATCAGCATTGGACCCATCGGAGAGATCCATTGTAGAGAAAGACCGGTTGAAACCCTAAAGCGCATCGGATCTGAGTAATCATCCAATTTAGCACGCTCATCTGTTGACAGGTTTTGATAACGGTCAATATTAAACTCTGTATCCCATACGTTTGCTGCATCTACGAAGAAGCTGGTACGTACAGAGCTAGTGTTTTCTTCATCTAAGAAAGGTGTTGGAACAATAAGCTCCATCCCTGCGACCGCTTTGGCGTTACCACCAATTCGGCCTGCTGTGTAAAGCTGGTCAAACTCTGATGCACCACCAATGCTACCTGTCGGTGCACCATCATGTGATGGCGTGCCAGGGATAGTTTGCGGAACACGTGATACAGCACGTGGTAAAATCGTATTTCGATCAAAACCACGTAGTTCCATTTCAGTTATTCTGAAGAACTCTTGGAACGGTAGTGTTTGGTCATAACCATTGGTTGTACCATAACCATTACCATATGCAAGCGCCGCACGCGTTGAGAATACCCAGCTATGGTCATTACTGATTGGCCAATAAAAACGTGAATCGTAATTTAGCTTAAAGTACTGTAAATCAGAGTTTGGCGTTGTTGCAGTTAAGTTAAGAGATTGGCGCGAACCTGCTGTTGGGAATAAACCACGGTTCACAGTAACGCGTGACCAACCTGCACTTAGCTCGTACTTAGTAAAGTCAAAACCTGCATCTGGGTTATTTGGATCTAAGAAGGTTTCACGAATAACACGTGTTTGCTCGTACTCAGCAATATCTGACAGTTCTTCTTGTACCCAACGAACACCAAAGTTAATACGGTTTACTGCATCGATTGGGAAACCAATGTTAGTACCAATACCATAGCTCTTCGATTTATAGTCGATTAGGCTAAACTTACTCGCATCGTAGTTACTGTAGAAAATGCTACTACCTTGCGATACACCATCAGGCGTAAAGTAAGGGTCAGTATAAGACACACTAATACGCTCAGAACCACGTGAGGTATTGATGTTGAAACCAATTTGGTTACCGGTCCCTAAGAAGTTTGATTCACTGACACCAATGTTAAATTGCAGACCTAAGTAAGAACCATAGGCAAGGCCTGCGTTAAAGCTACCTGCAGATTGTTCTTTCACAGTAAAATCTACATCAACTTGGTCATCTACACCTGGTACTGGCACCACATTAAAATCAACGCTTTCCATGTAGGGTAAACGCTGAATTTGCAGTTTAGAGCGCTCAAGGCTTTGATTGGACAACCACGCACCTTCAAGCTGTGTCATTTCACGGCGCACTACTTCATCAGAGGTATTTTGGTTACCACCCACAATGATACGACGAACATAAACACGCTTACCCGGATTAACCGATAGCGTTAATTGAACTTCTTTATTTTCATCATCAATTTCTGGGATGGTACGCACTTCAGCATTAGCATAACCAAAACGCGCTAAGTAGCTTTTGATAAACTCTTCTGAAGAGGTCACAACAGAGCCATTATAAAGCTCACCTGTTTTCAGCGGGATAACACTTCTGATGAGTTCTTCACGACCTAACAAGTCACCAATAAAGTCAAAGCCTTTCACTTTGTATTTAACGCCTTCGGTGATATTTGCTGTTACATAAACAGAGTCACGCTCAGGGCTTACAGATACTTGTGTTGAATCGATATTAAAGCGCAGGTAACCACGGTCTAGGTAGTAACTGCGAATTTTCTCTAAATCGCCTTCAATGGTTTGCTTTTGATAACGGTCGCTCGACATGAACTTCCACCACGGCAAATCTTGCTGTGACTCAGCTAATTTAAGCAGCTCTTCATCAGAGAAAAGTTCGTTACCAACGAGATTGATTTGACGAATTGATGCAGCATCACCTTCATCAAATTCAAATAATAGTTTTACACGATTTCGAGGTAACTTAGTGATACTAACTTCTACCTTTGCATTGTACTTACCAATACTGTGGAAGAATTCAACTAGACCTTTTTCAATGTTATCAAGAACTGTTTTATCAAGCGGCTCACCAGTACGGATATCCTGCTGGTCTAGCGACTCATTTAGCTGCTCATCTTTGATATCTTTATTGCCATCAAATTCGATCATACTGATCGTTGGGCGCTCAGTCACTCGGAAGATAACACTGTTGCCATCACGTAATGCTTTAATATTGTCAAAGTGACCAGAACGATAGAGAGCCTTTATGGTTCTTGAAATTGTGTACTCATCAATATTATCGCCCACATTGATCGGAATATGCGTTAACGCAGCACCCAGTGCAACACGCTGTAAACCTTCAACTTTTAAATCTTCTACAATAAAGGAGTTTTGGCCTAGGGCTGCAAAGCTAGCGCCTAATAAACTTGAAACTGCCAAATGTTTTTTTATAGCCATTTTGTTATCTTTATCCTTTACAACTGTATTACCGCTCAACACCTTTTTAAATAAACTTTTTGGTGTTTTACAATCGTGTTCAAATTGGAATTTTTCGCTTATTTGTTATAAACGCGATACATCATTGAACAAAGCGAAACATGTTAAAAATAGAAGCAGCAAGGCCCCCACTTTAAAACCAAATTCTTGCGTCTTCTCAGAGACCGGCTTTTTGCGAAAAAGTTCAATTATGTAATACATTAAGTGCCCACCATCTAGCACTGGCAGCGGCAATAAGTTAAATACACCAAGGTTTACACTAATTAATGCTAAAAAGCTTAAAAAGGCAACCAAGCCATAGCTTACGCTAGTTCCCGCGCCAACTGCAATGCCCACCGGACCACTTAAATTTTTAACCGACACCTGACCAGTAATTAAATTACCAATCATGTCAAAACTAAGGGTAATTAAACGCCATGTTTCTTGTATGCCCAGCACAATACTATCGACGGGGCCATAATGTCTAGTTTCAATATAGTTTTCTGGCCATGGCTCGACCACCGGAGACACACCTAAAAAGCCCTGAGCAACGCCTGTATCATTGGTTCTGCTTTGTGGCGTTACTGTCAGTTCTTTTATACTATCTTGCCTTTGTACACTAAATTGTAAGGATTTGTTAGGTGATTGCTGAATTAATGAAACTAACTTGCTCCAACTGCTGATATTTTCACCATTTACAGCAAGTATTTTGTCGTTAACCTGTAAACCTGCAGCTTCTGCCGCCGAGCCTTTACTGATCATGGCTACTTCTAAAAGTGCTTTAGGGCGAAACGGTACAATACCTATCGAGGTTAATGGCGGAACGTCTTGTTGATCTAATTTCCAACCATCTAAATTAAGAGTACGCACATGTTTTTGATAATTTTGATCACGAAGCGTTACCACAACACTTTGCTCACCTAAGCGACTCATAAGTGAGAATGTGGCATCTTGCCAAGTGTTAATGTCGTCTTCACCAATTTTAATAATTTGCTGGTTTGGCTCAATCTTAGCAGCAGCGGCACGGCTGCCTTGAGTCACCTCACCCACCACAGGTTTTAATGACTGCACCCCCACCATATACATCACAGCAAGTGCAAAAATAGCGAATAAAAAGTTTGCCATCGGGCCTGCAGCCACAATCGCAATACGTGCTTTTACTGATTTAGCATTAAATGATAAATGACGCTGCTCTGGCGGCACTTCGTCAACACGCTCATCAAGCATTTTGACATAACCACCTAGTGGGATTGCAGCAACCACATATTCGGTTTGCTGTTTGTCGTACCACTTGATCAACGGCTTACCAAAGCCAATTGAAAAACGTAGCACTTTCACGCCCGCTTTTCGCGCAACCCAGAAATGACCATATTCATGCACAGTCACTAAAATACCTAAGGCGAGAATAAATGAGCCAAGATTCCAGAAAAAATCAAACATGCTAGTTGATGCCTCTTTTTACAAACTCAGTCGCTTTTACACGTGCAGCTTGGTCGCAAGCTAAAATCTCATCGAGAGTTTGCACGTTGATGTTTTGTGTTGCGTTGAGCGTTTCAGCGTTAATTCGATAAATATCTGTAAAGCCGATTTGACCATTTAAAAAGGCAGCAACGGCAATTTCATTCGCCGCATTTACTGTGGTGGTTGCACCTTGCCCCATTTCACACGCATCAATGGCAAGTTTTAAATTAGGGTAACGGGCACAATCTGGTTTAGTGAAAGTAAAATCTGCCATTTGTGAAAAATCGAGCGGTTTTACACCCGCATCGACACGCTCAGGAAAAGCTAAAGCATGCGCTATTGGTGTGCGCATATCTGGATTGCCCATTTGCGCAAGCACTGAGCCATCTTGATATTGCACCATAGAGTGAATAATACTTTGTGGGTGGATCACCACTTCAATATCACTGGCACAGCAGTTAAACAACCACTTGGCTTCTATAAACTCTAGGCCTTTATTCATCATAGTGGCTGAATCAACAGAAATCTTTTGTCCCATCGACCAATTAGGGTGTGCCACCGCTTCTGCAACAGTCACTGATGATAATGTCGCTAAATCACGCTTTAAGAAGGGACCGCCAGAACCAGTCAGCAAGATTTTGCTCACGCCATTGTCAGCAAGTAAGCCAGATGTATTTTGTAGCGATGCTGGCATACATTGGAAAATCGCATTATGTTCGCTGTCGATAGGCAGTAAAGTGGCGCCATGTTGTTTTACTTTATCAATAAACAACTGACCTGACATAACGAGCGACTCTTTATTAGCGAGCAAGACCTTTTTGCCAGCTTCAACTGCACTTAAAGTCGGTAACAGACCTGCTGCACCTACTATCGCCGACATCACTGCATCAACATCTGTATGTGCAGCAAGCTCACACATCGCATCAACACCTGCTAATACCTGAGTGTTACATTCGCTATTAGTGAGTAAGTTTGAAAGCGCGCTAGCGGCTTGTTGATCAGCCATTACAGCAAATTTAGGCTGATGTGCGATACACAACTCAGCCATTTGCTCGGTATTTTTCCCCGCCGCTAGAGCAAAAACCGCGAAACGCTCTGGGTTTCTAGAAACAACGTCTAAGGTGCTTAAACCGATTGAACCAGTTGCGCCCAGTACGACAAGTTGCTCAACTTTGCTCATAAACTCAGTGTCCACGCGTAACAAAGTACAAAGATTGGCGCAGCTGCGGTTAAGCTATCGATACGGTCTAAAATACCGCCGTGACCAGGTAAACATGAACCGCTGTCTTTCAAGCCAACTTCTCGTTTAAACATACTTTCGAGTAAATCGCCTACGGCTGAGAATAACGCGATAAATGCAGTCATCACGGCATAGATTGGCCAAACACTCATATCAACATTAGTGAAGTAACAAAATGCTAAAACAAAAACAACCGAAGCTACTACACCACCTAATAAACCTTCAATCGTTTTATTAGGACTTACCTTTGGCATTAGTTTACGTTTACCTAAGTTTTTACCAGTAAAGTAAGCACCAATATCAGCGCTCCATACAATACCAAGTACAACTAAAATTAACATTGAACCAAAGTGAGTAGATTCACCATACCCTGCGCTACGTAGTGTATTTAGTGCAAGCCAAAGTGGCACTAGCGTTAAAAAGCCTGCAATGGCACGCATTACAATGCCTTCATTCCAAGCCTTTGCCATAGCTGGGTAGCGCCAAACTAAATAAGTTGCCACAATCCACCATGCAAATGACAAGGTAAATAGGTAGTTTGCATCACCCACTAATTGACCATTTTGCCAAAGTGATTCAATGGGCCAATGCCAGTTAAGTAATGCCAAAAATGCAGCCGTTGCTGCAACAAATCCAAAACGTTTAACTTTATCGCATAGGCCCATAAATGCAGACCATTCCCACGCACCGAGCAAAACAATACCAGCGGCGATATAACTAAATAGTGTTAATGGGGTATAAAAAACCAAAATAAGTGCAAGTGGTGCCAACACGAGCGAGGTTAAAATTCGTTGTTTTAGCAATGTGTGTACCTTCAACTAGTAATTAGGTCTCGGCGAGTAATTGTTTTATTTGTTCGCCTGTACAACCAAATCGTCGCTCTCTGGCAACGTAACATGCGATAGCGTCAGCAAATGCAGCTTCATTGAAGTCTGGCCAAAGCGTATCGGTAAAGTAAAGCTCAGCATAAGCCGCTTGCCATAAAAGGAAATTACTGATGCGTAAATCTCCACCGGTGCGGATCATTAAATCAAGCTCACCTTGGTCGGCCATACTCATTTGTTCAGCCATTAGCTCTTCAGTAATATCTTCTGCGGCCATTTCACCGGCTGCGACTTTTTTCGCAAGCGTTGTTGCGGCGTTAGTAATATCCCAACGTCCACCATAATTAGCTGCCACGTTTAACTGTAGACCCGTATTATTACGAGTTAATTCATGGGCTGCATCAACTTTATTGCGCAAACCTTCTGAAAAGCGTGATAAATCACCAATTATGTTTAGCTTTACATTATTTTTATGAAGTTTTTTAACTTCTTTGCCCAGTACAAATAAAAATAGCTCCATGAGCGTATTTACTTCGTCTTCTGGACGTCGCCAATTTTCGCTACTAAATGCGAATAGTGTTAACGACTGTATACCTAAGCGAGTACAAAATTGCACTGATTGACGAACCGCATCAACGCCCTTTTTGTGCCCATAAACACGTGGGCGATTTTTCGCTTGTGCCCAACGTCCGTTGCCATCCATGATTATAGCGACATGCTTAGGCAAACTTTGCTGGGAAATTTTATCAGCGTTAAGAACCATAAATATCGAGTATTCCATAAAAAAACGCCGTCTAGTATACCCTAGACGGCGTTTCAAAACTAATAAATTTAGTTACGCCTGTTTACTTACAGAATCAGTGTCTGAAAGATAAACAGCAGCGATTAGATTTCCATTAACTCAGCTTCTTTTGCAGCTAGTTGTGCGTCCATCTCTTTGATGAACTTATCAGTAAGCTTTTGGATCTCGTCTTCTGCTTGCCGTGCTTCATCTTCAGAAATATCTTTTTCTTTCAATAAGCTCTTAATGTCGCCATTTGCATCACGACGGATGTTACGTACAGCAACACGACCGCTTTCAACTTCGCCACGTACGATTTTGATAAGGTCTTTACGACGCTCTTCTGTAAGTGGAGGAAGTGGAACACGAATAACAGTACCTGCAGACATTGGGTTTAAACCTAAATCTGAAGCCATGATCGCTTTTTCTACTGCTTGCGCTAGTGACTTATCGAACACGCTAATTGCAAGTGTACGAGAGTCTTCAATTGTTACGTTAGCAACTTGGTTTAATGGCGTGTCAGCACCGTAGTAAGACACTTGAATACCGTCAAGTAATGCTGGGTGCGCACGGCCTGTGCGAATTTTAGATAATTGACTGCCTAGTGCCGCAACACTTTTTTGCATACGTTCTGACGCATCTTTTTTGATATCGTTAATCACGGTTCAATCCTAATCTATTTGCTAGTTTCATCTGAGGCTTGTGAAGAGATAAGCGTTCCTTCATCTTCGCCCATAATAACACGCTTAAGCGCGCCTGATTTATTCATGTTAAATACGCTTAATGGCATGTTGTGGTCACGCGCCAGCGTAAATGCAGCTAAATCCATAACCTTAAGCTCTTTATCAATGATTTCATTGTAGCTTAAGTGGCGATATAGTGTAGCGTCTGGGTTTTTCACTGGGTCATCAGAGTAAACACCATCCACTTTAGTCGCTTTGATTACAGTATCTGCTTCAATTTCAATACCACGTAAACACGCTGCTGAGTCAGTCGTGAAGAATGGGTTACCTGTACCCGCTGAGAAAATTACAACGCGGCCAGATTTTAATAGGCTGATAGCTTCTGCCCAGTTGTAAGCATCACACACACCGTTCAGTGGGATAGCAGACATTAAACGACAATTTACAAATGCACGGTGCAGTGCATCACGCATTGCTAAACCATTCATTACAGTCGCAAGCATACCCATGTGGTCGCCAACTACGCGGTTCATACCCGCTTCTGCTAATGAACCACCACGCAAGAAGTTACCGCCACCGATAACTAAACCTACTTCTACGTCGAGCTCTACAAGTTCTTTAATTTCTTGAGCCATACGGTCAAGTACTTTTGGGTCGATGCCGAAGCCTTCGTCTCCCATTAATGCTTCACCGCTAAGTTTAAGAAGAACACGTCTAAAAATAGGTTTACGATTGATAGTCATAATATTTGGGCCAGCCTTAGTAATGAGATAAAAAATAACCGCGCTATGGTTACACATAAAACGCGGTTATTTTAAAGAATTTTCATCAGTGACGCAAAAGCTAATAGCAGATTAATTTCATCTTATTGCCCTACGTCACTAAGTTAGAAAATTACTCGCCTTTTGCAGCAGCGATTTGAGCAGCTACTTCAGCAGCGAAGTCTTCTTCTTTACGCTCGATACCTTCACCAACTTCTAAACGGATGAAGTTAGAAACAGTTGCGCCTTTCTCTTTAAGAATTTCGCCAACTGATTTTTTAGGTTCCATGATGAAAGCTTGACCAGTAAGAGAGATCTCACCAGTGAATTTCTTCATACGACCGATAACCATTTTCTCAGCGATTTCAGCAGGCTTGCCTTCGTTCATCGCGATATCGATTTGAACTGCTTTTTCTTTTTCAACAACGTCAGCTGGTACGTCTTCTGGGTTTACGAACTCAGGCTTAGACGCAGCTACGTGCATAGCAACTTGCTTAAGTGTTTCTTCGTCAGCTTCACCAACTACAACAACACCGATACGGTCGCCGTGGCGGTAAGAAGAAAGCTTGTCACCGTCGATGTACTCAACGCGACGAACATTGATGTTTTCACCGATTTTAGCAACTAGCGCAACACGAGTTTCTTCGAATTGTGCTTTAAGTGCTTCGATGTCTGCTTTAGATTCTGCAGCAGCGTCAAGAACTTGGTTCGCGAAACCAAGGAAGTTAGCGTCTTTAGCAACGAAGTCAGTTTGACAGTTAACTTCAAGAAGTGCAGCGAAACCGTTACCTTCTTTGATTAAGATTGTACCTTCAGCAGCGATGTTACCTGCTTTTTTAGCAGCCTTTGCAGCACCGCTCTTACGCATGTTTTCGATCGCTAACTCGATGTCACCGTTAGTTTCAGTTAACGCTTTTTTACAATCCATCATGCCAGCGCCAGTACGCTCGCGTAATTCTTTAACTAGGGCAGCAGTTACAGCCATTAGAATATCCTCAATTGAATTCTGTTATAGGGAAGCGGTATAGGCCGCTTAACAAGAATAACAAGTCTTCATCTTAATTAGATGAAGACTTGATGACAGCTAATTACTCAGCTTCTACGAAGTCGTCTTTCTCAGCTTGAGCAACGATGTTGTTCTCACGACCTTCAGTGATCGCAGCTGATACAGCGCCTGTGTAAAGTTGGATAGCACGGATCGCATCGTCGTTACCAGGTACGATGTAATCAACACCGTCTGGGTTAGAGTTAGTATCAACGATAGCAACAACTGGAATACCTAGGTTGTTAGCTTCACGGATAGCGATGTGCTCGTGGTCTGCATCGATAACGAAAAGCGCGTCTGGAAGACCGCCCATGTCTTTGATACCACCAAGGCTCTTTTCAAGCTTTTCCATTTCACGAGTAAGCATTAACGCTTCTTTCTTAGTTAATTTCTCGAAAGTGCCGTCTTGGCTTTGCGCTTCAAGGTCTTTAAGACGCTTGATTGATTGACGAACTGTTTTCCAGTTAGTCAACATACCACCTAACCAACGGTGGTTTACGTAGAACTGCTCGCTTTGAAGAGCTGCTTCTTTAACTGCTTCGCTTGCTGCGCGCTTAGTACCAACGAAAAGTACTTTACCTTTGTTAGAAGCTGCGTTCGATAAGAACTTAAGTGCTTCGTTGAACATTGGTACAGTTTGCTCTAGGTTGATGATATGAACACGGTTACGAGCGCCGAAGATGAAAGGCTTCATCTTAGGGTTCCAGTAACGTGCCTGGTGACCAAAGTGAACACCAGCTTGAAGCATATCGCGCATTGAAACGTTTGCCATTTGTATAATCCTCTATAATTTAGGGTTAGGCCTCCACATATCCCATAGCACCAACACCGTAGTTAATTTGTAACTTAAGTGCACCCAAGTGTATGTGACGATACGTGTGTGTGTTAAAATAAAATTGTGTTTGCCTTAAATACAAAAAATCAGTTAAGAATTTATTTGTAAAAAGACGGCGCGCTTTATACCATATTAAAATCGAAAACTCAACGTCTAGTGCAAAATTTGTGCACTAAAAACTGACCTGAAAAACAACTTTGGAGCCTCAATGAGTGCTGTGATCAAGACCCCTGAAGAAATCGAAAAAATGCGTGTTGCCGGGCGCTTAGCCGCCGAGGTACTAGAAATGATAGAACCGCATGTGGTGCCAGGTGTAACCACAGATGAACTAAATACAATTTGTCATGATTATATTGTTAATGTTCAAGATGCTATTCCAGCACCGCTTAATTATCACGGTTTCCCAAAATCAATTTGCACCTCAGTGAACCATGTAATTTGTCACGGTATTCCAAATGACAAACCACTTAAAGAAGGCGATAGCGTCAATATCGACGTAACTGTGATCAAAGATGGCTATCACGGTGATACATCTAAGATGTTCCACGTTGGTACACCTAACATTCAAGGCAAGCGCCTTGCTGATATCACACAAGAAAGCCTATACCTTGCAATTAAAATGGTAAAACCAGGCGTACGCTTGGGTGATATTGGTGCTGCAATTCAAAAATACGCAGAAAGCTTTAGCTATTCTATCGTTCGTGAATATTGTGGTCACGGCATTGGTGCTGAGTTCCACGAAGAACCTCAAGTAATGCACTATGGTAAAGCAGGTACTGGCGAAGTATTAAAAGCAGGTATGTGCTTAACAATCGAGCCTATGGTTAATGCTGGTAAACGCCAATGTAAGCTACTTAAAGACAACTGGACTGTAGTAACAAAAGACCGTTCATTGTCTGCACAGTGGGAACATACACTGTTAGTGACTGAAAATGGTGTTGAAATTTTAACGCTCCGATCAGATGATACTATTGATAGGATCATCGAACACTAGGAGCCAGCCCCAGTGGCATTACCCAATAAAGTAAAAAAGTTGCTCAGCCAAGCTGAGCAACTTAGCGATTATCGCGACTGTTCTAGTTATTTTTATAAATGGCTACAGAACGAATTCTCAAAACAACCCGTTAGCAACTTAATTAATGCCCGCGCTGAGTTTATCGACCGCTTATTAATTAAACTGTTTCACGATTACGACCTTGCTCACGAAAGTGATCTTGCCCTGATTGCTGTGGGTGGTTATGGTCGTGGCGAACTACACCCCTATTCCGATATCGACTTTATGTTGCTGGTAAGCGAGCAGCCAAGTGAAGCCGTGTGCGAAAAAATTGGCCAGTTCGTTACCATGCTTTGGGATCTAAATTTAGAAATTGGTCACAGCGTTCGCACTATAGAACAAGCATTAGAACAAAAACGCGAAGATGTGACATTTGCCACCAGCTTACTCGAAAGCCGATTAATTTTCGGTAACCATATCGAATTCGAAAAATTAAAAAATCATTTAATAGATACGCCTATTTGGCGCTCAGACGAATTCTTTTTGGCAAAAGTACAAGAACAAAGCTTACGCCATAAAAAATGCCATGGTACGGCTTATAACCTTGAGCCTAACATCAAAGAGAACCCAGGTGGCCTGCGAGACTTACAGACCATTATTTGGGTTGCTAAAAAGCACTTTAGAGCCGAAACATTACAAGAACTCATAAATCACGGCTATCTTACTCACGAAGAATACCAAGAGCTGTCTGAGTGTTTAGAAAACCTTTGGAACATTCGTTTTGCGCTACACATCGCTGCGGGTCGCTCTGAAAACCGCTTATTGTTCGATCATCAACCTCATGCCGCAGAAATTCTCGGCTTTGGTAGTGATGGAAAGGCCTCGGTCGAGCGCATGATGAAACGCTTATTTAGGATCATGAGCCGCGTACGTGAGCTTAACCAAATGCTGCTTTCATACTTTGAGCAAAGTATTTTACCGGGTGCCGGTGAGTTACCTGTGATTGAACTTGACCGTAACTTTGAGCGTATTGGCCATCAAATTCGTGTTAAGAATCCGTCGGTGTTCTTCCGCCGTGATCAGCTATTTGTGTTGTTCGAGCATATTGCTGATAACCCAGAAATCACCCATATTTACCCAAGTACCATACGTACAATGCGCCAAGTTCGCCGTCGTTTATTGGGTGATTTACAAGACTACGCCGCCTGTCGCGAAGCATTTTTGCGTTTAATCAAACATCCTAACGGTATGGGGCGCGCATTTACGCTGATGCACAAACACGGCATTATCGCTGCCTACTTACCACAGTGGCGTAATATTTTTGGGCAAATGCAGTTTGATTTATTTCATGCCTACACCGTGGATGAACATACCCATAAACTCATCAACAATATTTATAAGTACTTTGATAAATCAAAAGTCAGCGAATTTCCGTTATGTAGTGAAATTGTCACTCGCATGGACAAGCCTGAGTTACTTTATTTAGCCGGTATTTTCCATGATATTGCTAAAGGCCGTGGTGGCGATCACTCTGAGCTTGGCTCAGTTGATGCAATCGCGTTTGCTAAGCTACACCGCTTCCCAGCCTCAGATGGCAAGCTTATTTCGTGGTTAGTGGCTAATCACTTACTTATGTCGGTTACAGCGCAGCGCAAAGATATTAATGACCCAGATGTGATTAAAGACTTTGCAAGTAAAGTGAAAAATGAGCGTCAGCTTGATTACTTGTACTGCTTAACGTTAGCCGATATTCGCGCAACTAACGATAACCTATGGAACGATTGGAAAAATACCCTACTACGTGAGCTGTATTTACACACCCAGCGCGCGCTTCGTTTAGGGCTTGAAAACCCAATGGACCAACGTGACCAAATACGTGATAAAAAACAGCAAGCCAAGCAGCGCTTACTGAACCACGGTTGTAACGAAGATCAAATCGACTTAATTTGGAGTCGCTTTAAAGCCAATTACTTTACCGCTTTTAGTGAGCAACAGATTTCGTGGCACACAGAGCACCTACTAAGCTGTGACGATTTAAGCCAGCCTAGCGTTGCCGTGTCTAACACCGCAATGCATGGTGGTACACAAGTTTTTGCTTATAGCCCTTACTCGGGCAGTTTATTCTCACGTTTAGTTAGTGTGATTGGTTCGAAAAAAGCGCAAATTCAACATGCGCAGGTACTGACCACAAAAGATGGCTACGTGCTATTTAGCTTTGTTATTTTAGAGGTCAATGGTGACCCGATTGCGAGTAACCGTTCGCAAGGCATTAAACGTGCTTTAGATCTTGCAATTAGCGACCCGAAAAAGAAAATTCGCCTTAAAAAGAATCGCTCTCAGCGCTTCAAAGACTTTAATATCAAACCAAAAATTGTGCTTAGACCGCATGCCCGTAAAGACCGCAGCTTAATTGAAATTCAAGCGGTGGATATTCCGGGTCTATTAACAAAAATTGCGGAAGTATTTCAAGCGCACTTATTACATATTCATGCCGCACGGATCACCACAGTTGGTGAACGTGCAGAAGATTTCTTCGTGGTATCAAATAACGAATACCAAGCATTAACAGACGAAGAACAGGCTAAAATTCATCAAGCATTGCGTAAAAAACTCAACGCAGAAACCGAATAAGAGGATCTTATGTCAGATTTAAAAACCATGATCGAAAACGCCTGGGACAACCGCGATAGCATCAGCCCAAGCACGGTATCAAGTGAAGTAAAACAAGCTATTATCGACGCGCTTGAATTACTTGATAGCGGCGCTGCACGTGTTGCTGAAAAAATCAGTGGTGAGTGGGTTGTACATCAATGGTTAAAAAAAGCGGTGCTACTGTCTTTCCGTATTCGTGATAACCAACCAATGAGCGATGGTGTTAATCAGTTTTACGACAAAGTACCCCTTAAATTTAGCGACTATACACCAGAGCAATTCCAACAAGGCGGCATGCGTGTTGTGCCTAATGCTGTGGCACGTAAAGGCAGCTTCGTAGGTAAAAACGTGGTGCTTATGCCATCTTATGTCAACATTGGCGCCTACGTTGATGAAGGTACCATGGTTGATACATGGGCAACGGTTGGCTCATGTGCACAAATTGGTAAAAACGTTCACTTATCTGGCGGTGTAGGCATTGGTGGTGTGCTTGAACCACTACAAGCTAACCCAACTATTATTGAAGACAACTGCTTTATTGGCGCACGTTCTGAGATTGTTGAAGGCGTTGTAGTTGAAGAAGGCGCTGTTATCTCAATGGGTGTTTACATCAGCCAAAGCACACGTATCTATGACCGTGAAACTGGCGAAATCCATTACGGCCGAGTACCAGCCGGTGCGGTTGTTGTTCCAGGTTCTTTACCGTCAAAAGATGGTTCGCACAGCCTATATGCTGCCATCATAGTGAAAAAAGTTGATCAGCAAACTCGCGAAAAAGTAGGTATTAATGCCCTACTTCGCTCGATTGATGAATAATAAAGCGGAGCTTTAAGCCGTCAGCTTTAAATTTTAGATATAAGAAGCGCGATGCTAACTAGTTTCGCGCTTTTTTGTACTTAGAGCTTAAAACTTAGGACTTAAGGCTTTTAACTTAAAGCGCCTCAGCTAAATTGTTACATCTTATTTCAAATACACACTTTATCGCTTAATTACGGCTATTCAGCGTTACTTCTGACATACATTTCATTTACCTCACTGGCACTTTTTTTACATCGCACTACAATGCACACAAACTGATTTTGGAACACACACAATGAACCTGACACGTAGTTCGCTGAAAAACCCTGCGAGTGTTATTGTCATCTTGGTGTTGATTATGTTGTTTGGCATGTTGAGTATTTTTAAGCTGCCAATTCAGCTCACACCAGATATCGAGCAACCGCAGATCACTATTTTCTCTGGCTGGCGCCAAGCTGCACCTGAAGAGATTGAATCGGTGATCATTGAGCCGCTCGAGAACGCAGTAAAAAACACCCCGGGTGCCTTAGAGGTTAATACTTACATTAACCGTGGCAATGGCTCTATCACGTTAACTTTTGCTGTTGGGCAAAACATGCAACAGGCCATGCTTGATGTGTTAACTAGCCTTAACCAAGCGCCGCCTCTGCCGTTAGATGCATTTGATCCTGTGGTTTTTGCTGGCGGCAATAATGGCGAAGCCGCAGCTACGTTACTGGTCACCCCAAAAGATTTTAACAGCGACAGCCTTGATTTAGACATGGCACAGTTCCAAAAACAAATCGATGAATTTGTTGAGCCCCGTTTGGCACGTATTCCTGGTGTTGCCCGCGTTGATTTAGCCAGTGAGCGACCAAAAGAATTACGTATTACTTTTGACCCTCACAAAGCCGCCGCTCTTGGCGTCAGCCTTGACCAAATCAGTAACGTATTAGCCAGCTCACGCGATACCTCTGGTGGCCTTGCCAATGTTGGCCGCCGTCAATATACCGTGCGCTTTACGGGGCAATATGATTTATCAAGCATGGCACAAATGCGCGTTGGCTATTCAGGCGATAGACCTATTTACCTTGGCGATATCGCAAGTGTAGAGCGCACTTTTTCTGACCGTTTAGGAATGAGTGGTCGAAATGGTAAACCTGCGTATTACATTCGTATTTCGCGCGCTAACGAAGCCAATACCGTTGCCCTACTCGACAACATTAACCTTGCTATTAAAGAGCTAAACGAAGGGCCGCTGGCTGAGAATGGCTTATCGATTGAATTAAGTTTTGATGCCTCAGTGCATATTCGTAATGCTTTGTCGTTGGTTAAAAGTAACTTAGGCCTAGGTGTTCTGCTGTCGTGTTTAATCTTGTGGCTGTTCTTTAGAGGCTTAAAGGCCACATTTGTGATTGCAGCGACGATTCCTGTCTCTTTGTTAGTCGCGTTTTTAACGTTGAATATTTTTGACCGTAGCTTAAATGTTATTTCATTGGCGGGCCTTGCCTTTGCTGTTGGCTTAGTACTTGATGCCGCCATCATAGTGCAAGAAAACATCGCAAGGCTCAGAAGCGAAGGCTTTGATAGTAAAAAAGCCGCGCTAAAAGGCGCAGCTCAAGTAACTGGCGCTTTATTTGCGTCAACCACCACCAGCGTTGCTATCTTCTTGCCAATTTTATTTATGGCAGGTATTGAGGGGCAGTTATTCTCTGACTTGGCGCTCACCTTATCTATTGCTGTAATTGCCTCTATGATTTGCGCAATTACACTAATCCCGTTAGCTAACCACTTTTGGCCAGACAAAGAGCTCAAAGCGGATCCTTATAGTAAATATTGGTATAAGCTAACTAACTTCATCATGGCGCTTACCAATACCCGCGTTAAACAAATAGTATGGATAGTGTCGTTATTGGGTGGCTCACTCGTCGCGACCATGACCATGCTCCCGAAAACTGATTTTATGCCGCGCGCACCAACCGATGGCTTTTTCTTTAACTTGAACACCCCGCCTGGCGGCAATGTGCAGTTTATGGAAGAAGAACTGCTGATGCGTATTAAAAAGCGCTTAATGCCTTATTACACAGGTGAAAAAGAGCCGGGGATAAAAGATTTTAACTTTTATGCTTTTGGTTCGAACGCTGGCGGTTTTATTTATTCTGCCGATCCGCAACGTGTTGAAGAACTAATGAAGGTAGCCCGAGAAGAAATCTTCATTGATTTACCCGACACCCAAGTATTCTTCTTTCGAGGGTCGATGATCCAAGTTGCTAATGGCGGTGATGGTCGTAATATCAATATCGATTTAACGGGTCCGAATATGGACGAGCTAATAGCCGGTGCTAATGTGGCGCTGCAAGCTGTCACCGAAGCAATGCCGAATGCCACTGCAAGGCCACAACCACGACTCGATATGGCAGAGCCAGAACTTAGGCTCACACCCAATGACCGTCGTATAACCCAAGCAGGGCTAACTCGTCGTGATGTATCTCAAGCAGTGCAAGCCTATACAGGTGGGTTATTTGTTAATGAATACTTTGATGGCAACGAACGCATGAACGTGATTTTGCGCGGCATACCGTGGCAAACTCCAGAGGAGCTTAAAGCACTGCCTATTGTAACCCCGCAATCAGGTATTCAAACTTTAGGTGAGCTTGCCAATATTGAGCGCACCGTGGGGCCAACACAGCTTAGACGTGTTAATGGCCGCCGTACCGTGAGTATTGTTGTCACGCCACCAGCAGACATGAGCTTGCAACAAGCGCAAACTATTCTCTCTGAGCAAGTTATGCCAAAAGTTCGTGCAAGCTTGCCTGACAGCTCTGGTGCGATTTTGGCGGGTAACGCACAAAAGATGAATTCGGCCATGCAAGAAATGACAATCAACTTTATCTTGGCTCTGTTTATTTTATTCTTGCTAATGACCGCATTGTTTAAGTCAGCCAAAGACAGCGCATTAGTTTTACTTGTCATGCCATTGGCAATTGCAGGCGGTGTACTGGCCCTATTCGTACTTAACTTATTTACCTTCCAATCGCTCGACTTACTGACCATGATTGGCTTTATTATCTTGCTGGGTCTGGTGGTAAATAATGCCATTTTGTTGGTTGACCAAGCCCGTGTTGCGATGGCCGCAGGACTCAATCGAGAAGACGCCGTTCGCCAAGCTGTGCTACTGCGCGCAAGACCCGTTTACTTAAGTACCTTAACCAGCTTATTTGGCATGCTGCCACTTATGCTAATGCCGGGGGTAGGATCAGAAATTTACCGTGGCCTTGCCACTGTGATCGTCGGCGGCATGGCCATTAGCGCCCTATTCACCCTGATATTAATGCCAAGTTTATTGCAACTTGGCAGACAACTGCCGCCTGTTAATAACAAACAGCAACCAGAAAAAACGCCTTTAAGCTTGGTATCGAATCAATGAGTATTAAAACAATGAACACACCTTTTCGTAAATTAACCGCTCGCTTTTGTGCGCTATTCAGTCTTATCGCATTTAACGCCTTTGCAGTCGTACCTGTTACGGTAGAAACCGTCACACAAGCTCCACTGACAAGCGAAATTGAAGTTAGCGCCACTTTGTATGGCAAAGACGATGTAACCCTAACGGCGGGTGTTAGCGGCCGTTTATTATATGTTGTTGAGCCAGGTACTCTGGTTAAAGGTGGCGATACCCTAGTTCGTATGGACACCTTACCGCTTGAACTGGAAAAAGCACGCCAGCAAGAAATGCTCAATCGCGCCAAAATAAACCTACGCTTATATCAACAAGAGCTCGCTCGTTTACAAAAACTCGCCAAAGCCAGCAGTGCTGCAGCAAGCCAAGTCGATGATATGCAAAATAAGCATGACCTTGCGTTATCTGATATCGCACTGGCTAAGGTTGAATTAAAAGTGATAGACGATCAGCTTTCGCGTGCAACCGTTCGCGCTCCATTTGATGGCGTGATCAGCGAGCGTTTTAAACGCGCTGGTCGCGAAATAAATCGCGCAGATGAACTGATCACTCTGCTCGATATTAATAACTTAGAAGTGCGTTTGTATGTACCTGTTAAATACTTAAAGTTTTTACACAAAGGCATAGAGTTACCAATTAAAGCTGGCGACTTATCAGCCCCTGATATGACAACAGCCACCGTAACAGCGGTGATCCCATCAACCGATCCGCGTTCACAAACCGTAGAAGTACGTGCTTTACTAGCAAATGATGCTGAGCAAACATGGGCAATTGGCCAACTGGTTGATGTAGCCGTGCCACTAAAAAGCAAAGGGGATGTACTACTGGTGAATCGCGATGCGCTGATCTTACGCAAAAAAGGCACCCATATCGTCAAAATCGACAACGACAACAAAGCCCTGCAAATTCCCGTAAAAGTCGGTAATGGTAAAGACAAGCTTGTTGAAGTCACCCCGACTTCTAACATCACTTTAAATGCGGGCGATAAAGTGGCAGTACGCGGCGCCGAGCAACTACAAACCGGGCAAGAAGTCGAAGTTCAGGTAAAGCAATAACTGCAAGGCTTGAGATGACTGCCAGCTATTAAATATTTTAAGAGCTGGCAGTTATGATAAAGGGTAGTAATGATTATTAAGAGTTGCGCTTGTTTTGGACTTTCTAGGAAGCAAAAAAGCAAGATCAGGGCCCTTCGACTTCCTTACTATCCTGAGTACCTAATTTAATTCCGATGACAGTACCAACAATCGCAAAGGCTATACTCAAAGGCACTTCTACAAACCATAAAGGTGGGATAAATAACGTTTGTAATAGTATCGATACAATTACTGTTTCCACTATAAAGCTCAGTAAATATACACTTAGGGCATAATTCCAAGCTTTTACAACATTGCGCTTAGCCATAACGGTATAAATAGCTGCGCTCAATAAATAAGATGGTAATAACTGGTATGTAAAATATTTACCGAATGAGAGTGAAGCTAAGTTATCACTTCCAATTATTAGAGTGATAAAGGTACTTAATACGGTATTCAAAACCAGCATGACTAAAGTGTATTTTACTATCCTTAAACTGTTCAATTTGTCTCCATATGTTATGTCACAATTATGATTTAGAAATGACCAACTAGATACACTAACGCAGAACTAAGTTTACAGCTACGATTCGCGTTTAAAATACTCGCCTTATAATGCTTTAAAATAGTAAATCATTCTAATAACCTCTTTTATTTTATAGCAATAAAGAGGTTCCCAGCGAAAGCTTAGTGGCAAACACCACCAAAGCATTGAACCTGTGTAAAATTTTGTCTCTTGCTTACTAAATTTAAACTTACATCCTTTGAGGGCTGAACCAAATTTTAAACTTTTTGGCCTTCCACCTGTTGTAAGTGCTTCATTTGCTTGAGAGATAGATAGCATATTTACTTCTAAGTCAATATAACCATGGCTACAGCCAACCTTTCCTACTTTTATTGAAATAGGATCAGAGTTTTCAATATGCTCGATTACTATGTCATCTAATATAAATTTCATAATTCTTTTATATATGTTACGTGCCTTATAATCAGTGCCTTGTAAGTAAAACTACAGAACCCAAACTAATCGCGCGATTTAATTATTTCGACCATTTCATGCTTTTTACTATAATTCCCCTATCACTTTATTTTAGAGCTCAGCCATGAATACACTAACAGCAAATGATGCAAAACGTAATTTTGGTGAACTACATTTAAACGCCCAGCGTGAGCCTATTAAAATTAGTAAAAACAACGAGGACGTCGTAGTGGTCATGTCTATAAGGGATTATGAAGAATTAGAAGCTATGAAAGTTGACTATATTAAGCATTGCTTTGAAAACGCAACAAGAGACTTAGCTCAAGGTAATGTAGTTGATGGTAAAGACTTCTTGGATACTTTATAAAACACTTTGCAAAAGATAAGTTACAAAAAATCCAGAAATTAGGCGTAGCTGTAATGACATTTATCCAAATGGTTTTTACTTTCCTATTGGTAAACACACTGCTTATTTTATTAAAGAAGATGGTTTTATAATGATTGTTGCCGTACTAAACCAATCTCAGCTTCCTGAAAACCACTTATAATTGCACCACCTTCCACAAAGCCAACACCTCTCACTGCAAACAGCCAAACCCTTTTAATGAAATTTCTTGTGTATTCGCGCCGCTTTGGTTCTTATGTTGAATGATCAAGCGTGAATCTTGGCTAGTAAAGGTAAAGGTTCCGAGCCAAGGTAGCTGGGCTATGGGTTGCATGTGGTAAAAACCGTTGGCATCAAAGCATATAAATGAGAACTCATGATGTACCGGGGCAAATACGCCATAATCAGCGGTAAATACAGCAATGTTGTCTTGCAGCATAAAATACTTCGCTTGCGTGCCCGCCACTAAATACCAAAAACATATTGCTGTCATTATCACCACCTGTAAGCCGCCGAGTAAAAAGACTGAAAATTTAAGAATACGGGTCGATTTACTGGCTTCCATATAAAGGCGCTTTGCTTTGAGTAATAACCAAAGCCCAATGGCAACCATAGTGAGCTTTACAATCATCAGCG
The DNA here is from genome assembly GCF_021532515.1 of Pseudoalteromonas sp. PAST1. Taxonomy (NCBI): domain Bacteria; kingdom Pseudomonadati; phylum Pseudomonadota; class Gammaproteobacteria; order Alteromonadales; family Pseudoalteromonadaceae; genus Pseudoalteromonas; species Pseudoalteromonas sp. PAST1. The sequence goes on from NZ_JAKGBH010000031.1 coordinate 46,453, forward strand.
CTACGCCTATTTGGTACATAAGTTTAGGGCTGTGCCATTGAATGCCAAATGTTTGCGGGATAAACAAGCTATCAATTAAGGGCAGTAAAATGAGTAGGAATGGCAGAATAAGCGCTTTGTTTTTCATTATTTACTTTTCTAGTGTTCTCGCATAGATAAGAGCCTAATGTTAATTCTTGGACTCTAAAAAAGCAAAAAGGCGCAACCTGAGGTTACGCCTTTTATCGTTCTGGGCAGAACTTAAAACTTACAGTGCAGCGAATACATCGTCTGTTTTAGCAGCACAGATAAAATCATTTTTGTGTAACCCTTTGATAGAGTGGCTCCACCAAGTAACAGTTACTTTGCCCCACTCGGTTAACAGACCTGGGTGGTGACCTTCTTCTTCAGCCATATCGCCCACTTTATTAGTGAACTCAAGTGCTTGCTTGAAGTTTTTAAACTTGTAAACACGCCCTAATTGCATAATGCCGTCGCGCACTTCAGGAACCCAGTCTGGGATCATTTTGATCAATTCTGCTAATTCAGCATCAGATACTTTAGGCGCATCCGCACGACACGCTTCACACTTTTGTGTGCTTAATGAAGACATTATAAATCCTTAACTTGCTAATTTTTCTTTAGGAGGAAACTTTGGCTCATGTAGCCCTAATTCTTTTGCTTTACTCACCAGCGACATGATATCCATTTGTGAAATATCAAATAAGTCATTGATTGAGTTAATGGTGTAGTACACAGGCTGCATAATATCAATACGATAAGGAGTACGTAATACATCAAGCACGTTCATCGCATTGATTTCTGGCTTATCTGAGTACACGTATTGTGTTTCGCCTGGGCTTGATAAAATACCACCACCATAAATACGCAGACCTTGTTCTGTTTGCATTAAACCAAATTCAACAGTAAACCAGTAAAGGCGTGCTAAATAAACACGATCTTTCTTTTCAGCGGCATAACCTAACTGACCATATTTGTGTGTAAACTCAGCAAATGCTGGGTTGGTAAGCATGGCACAATGGCCAAAAATCTCGTGGAAAATATCTGGCTCTTGTAAGTAGTCAAACTCTTCACGGCTGCGAATAAAAGTCGCTACTGGGAACTGCTTGTTTGCTAGTAATCGAAAGAACTCATCAAAATCGATCAGTGCCGGAACAGGCGCAACTTGCCAGCCCGTTGTTTCGAGTAACACTTCGTTGAGTTCACTAAGTTGTGGAATACGATCTGTTGGTAAATTAATTTTCTTAAGACCTGCTAAATATTCATCACAGGCTTTACCTTCTATGCAAGCGAGTTGGCGAGCAACTAGCTCAGACCATATTTTATTTTCTTCTTCGCTCCAATGGATAACCCCATTTTCATCAGGTTGCTTGGAGGTGTAATTACTTGCTTTAGCCATAATAACCTTCTTCGTTAAATCTTGATCAGCATTGATCAGAATCTCATTAACTTGTTAAGCCGATACTATGTAAAAGTAAGCGAAATTTTAATAGTTAAGGCTGTTTCTAAGGTTTGCAAAAACAGCCTTAACGTAAACATAAAATTACACCAAAAGATCGAAAAGTTTACACACCATGTTTTTAAAGGGCTAAAAGCAAATGCAATCGCAAACTTTTTATTACAACCTAACCAATGAATGTAAATGCAGTTTTAAGATCGTTAATAATATCGTTAACATCTTCTAGACCAACTGATAATCGAATTAAGCCATCACTGATCCCTGCTGCTGCCCTTTCTTCAGGTGTATAAGGCGAATGTGTCATCGATGCAGGATGTTGAATGAGGGTTTCAGCATCCCCTAAACTCACAGCAAGCGTGCAAAGCTGGGTGTTATTTATAAATGTTTCGCCATCTTCAAGGCTGCCTTTTATTTCAAATGCAATAACACCACCAGCGGCTTTCATCTGCGAGCCAATAAATTGATGACCCGGGTGTGATTTAAGCCCAGGGTAATAAACTTGGCTTACTAACGGGTGTTGCTCTAAATATTCAGCAACTACTTGGGCACTCGCACAGTGGCGCTCCATGCGTACAGCAAGGGTTTTTAAACCGCGATTAATTAACCATGCATCATGAGGGCTAATCGTTGCACCAATATCTTTTAGCACCGTCATTTTTATCAGGTTGATATGCTCCTCTGTGCCACACACAAGTCCTGCTACCACATCACCATGGCCATTTAGGTATTTAGTTGCACTGTGTACCACAATATCAATACCAAACGAGGTAGGTTGCTGTAGCAGAGGCGTTAAGAAGGTATTGTCGATAACGCTTATCAGTTGATGCTGTTTGGCAACATTGGCAATCAAGCTTAGATCAAGCACCGCCATGGTCGGATTAATTGGCGTTTCTGCAAAAATCATTTTTGAATTGGCTTTTACCGCGCCGCGAAGTTCAGCTTCGTTAGTCATATCAACAAAAGTAACTTCGATACCAAAGCGCGGCAACATATGAGCAAAAAATGCAAAGGTACAACCGTATAACGCGCTTGATGCGACTAGGTGGTCACCTTGTTGTAAAAAGCTAAGCACAGACGCAGAAACCGCACCCATACCGGTCGCTGTGGCGGCCGCTGCTTCACAGTTTTCTAACTGAGCCACTTTTTGTTCTAGCTCTTGGGTTGTCGGATTACCTAAACGGGTATAAATAAAGCCCTGCTCTTCACCAGCAAATCGGGCTGCACCTTGGGCTGCATTAGCAAAAGAGAAGGTAGAGGTTTGGTAAAGCGGCGCACTCAGTGCGCCGTGAGGGTCATTTGGTTTTTCTGGACCATGAATACATTGTGTATGCAAGTGATGCTTAGTCATTGTGTGTTCTCGTTTTTATTATCAGTACTTCATACTCATAAATAAAACGTAGATACCCACAATGCACAAGCATGCCGGATGCTCAGATGGCTAAATATCACTCAGCTGTTTTTATTAACTGTACACAAAAGTTGTCATTTTGTATTTTCGCTCTCTTTGTCGCTCGTACGTGAGGCAATTTTACGAGCAATACTATTAGCGGTTTCTTTCAGCAAGCTACGCTTATGCTCTAAGCGAGGTAACGGGCGGCTAAGCTCCATCGCTTTATACCCTATACGTGCGGTAAAAATACCGGCACTTAGCCCTTGCGCTGCACGGCCCGACAATTTTCCCAGTAATTCAGCGCTTAGTGCCGTTGCTGCTAAATCTGAGACTAACTCTGCACTACCAACAAACAGTACTTGTTTCACTAATAAGCGATACAATTTAATACGGCTTGCATAACCAAAACCAATACCGTAAATACGGCCAATTTGTTCAATGAGCTTAGTGCCACGCCATAGCACCGCCATCATATCAACTAAAGCCAGAGGGCTTAGCGCAACCAATAAGCCAGACTCAGTGGCAAAACGGTTAATCAGTTTTTTCGCTTGCTGATCTTGGCTGACCAATAAGCTATCGGCGTATAAGGTCATGATTTCTTTATCGGTATGGTGACTTGCTATTTGCTGCTTAAACTCTTCAAACCCAGTAAGCGTTTGGTGTTTATTAAGCTTTTCTAGCCATGGTAATGCTTCACCTACTTGCTCGCTATTGAGTAAGCGGTCGGCCTCGGTACGATGCAATTGATTACGCTTTAAACTTCTTAGCATGCGGTACTCGCGCCAAATAACACGGGCAATCAGTAGCACACCACTGAGAACAGCCGTTAAATACACCGAACCTAAAATAATTGATTGCTGGAACGTCACAAACAATGACATCGCAAACTCAAGTAGCACCAAAATTAAAAAGCTAACAACAAACACCCCTTTTAGGGTTTGCCATTTAGACTTTTTATACACGGGCTCAAGCTCAATGCTATCTTGCTGATCTTCTTCAGTGTCGATAAATTCGGCGTTTTCTATGACTTTAGCAACAGTTAACTCCTCTGTAGGAGCTTCGTTTCTTGCAGAGCTTGAAATACGGCGACCAGCCTGAAAGTTCATCTCCTTTGGTTGCTCACTCATGTTAGTTTATCTCCCATCAGGTACTGCATGACATGATCTAAACGAATATGCTTTAACCGTTTATCAGGGCATGGCAGTGGCGAAAACGATAAGAACTCAAAGCCCTGTTTTGGCCACTCTTGTTTGTTGAGCAGGCGTGACGGTGGCTGCGGCGGTAAATACGTCAGCCATTCTTGCTCGCCTAAAGGCTTGCCATAAATACAAGCTAACTGCTGGCCTTTCTCAGCCACTTGGCGCGGCTCTGTTGCGCAGATAGATGACATTGCCATAGTTTCGATTTGCACGCCTTCGAACTTTAAATGATTCGTTTGATCATGCACGATTGAATCAAGCAATAGCGCTAAATCTTTATGATATTGCGCACTAATATGATCTGACTTATTGGCCGCAAACAGTAGCTTGTCGATATTTGGTTTAAACAAACGTTTAAAGAAACTTGCTTCACCATAATTAAAATGGGCCAACAATTGGTTAATAACACGGCTTTGCTCATGTAAGGTTTCGCTGCCTTCATTCAAGGCACTGAGCACATCCACCAGCACAATTTGTCGGTCAAAATGACGAAAATGCTGCTCGTAAAAAGGTTTTACAACCTCTTTTACATAGGCTTTATAGCGCTTTTTAAGATGCGCGAGATTCGACCCTTCGGTTATGTCGTCAGGCACATTCGCAACTGGGAAAAACTGCAGTAGCGGCGCTCCTTTAAGCTCGCCTGGCATCAGCATGCGACCAGGTTGCAGCATGGCAAGTTTGGTGTCTTTTTTAAGGCCCACTAATAACTGCTGATAAAGCGCAGCGACATCAGCAAGTTTGCTCTCATCAACACTTGCGGATAAATCAAGTTCAGCAAGGGCTGTTAAAAATGGCTTCGCTTTTTCGTTGCGTGCTGCTTGCTGCAAGAGTGAGTATTGTGACTCACACCAATCAGCAAATGATTGCTCTAGCATTGGCAAATCAAGTAGCCATTCACCTGGGTAATCAATAATGTCTAAATAGAGCGTTGATTGCGGTGCAAAGTGACCGCGTAGCCCCGAGTTACTTTGGTACTTAATTGCCAAACGTAGCGTATTTATACGCTCGGTAGAGGCAGGCCAAGCTGGCTCAACTTCAACAGGTAACAACGCTGATAATGCATTTGTGTATTCAAATGTCGGTATTGTCAGTGCTTGCTGCGGCACTATTTTTGTGGCGATATGACGCTTTTCGCGCATCACATCAAAAAAAGGTAAGTTTTTATCGTCAGCTTGGCTGGTTAAATGTTTAACCAAGGCGGTAATAAAAGCGGTTTTACCGCTGCCACTTAAGCCTGTAACGGCTAACTTCACGTGTTGATCTAAACTACGGTGAAGGGCTTTTTCCGCTTTATTTTTTAACGAATTAAAGGTGTTCTTTGCAAATGATTGGCTCATAAAGTGTCTAGCACCTTATTTGCGCTGGGTATCACGATGCAAACAAGGTGCGTATATATCCTTTAAAGTTTGTTGATTTCACGGCTAACCGTAAATTCTGTTGATGTGACATAGCGTTCCATCTCTTGTAAACGACCATCAACTCGAGCAAGACGATCTTTTAAGTCTTGCAATGCACGGCGAGGTGGTTCCCCTCACGGCTAGCGCATTTTAATCCCAGACTCTAACAGGGTTGAGCGGTAATCATCGTCTAGCCCTGCCATTTTCTTTTTCCTCGCCATACTAGCTGACTTAGATGTATCTTGTTTAAAAAGCGCCATGG